>NZ_LZPK01000056.1:0-22388 GCF_001729375.1 Methanosarcina sp. A14
TTTGGACTTATCTTAATATCGGAACTTTACAGTCTGACCCCGGTTTTTTTGAATTCTCTATCACTGAAAAAAAGGGTATAATCCTTAATTCCGGTAGCTTCCGAGATCCTGACAGCTACTTTTTCACAGTCATCTGGAGTGTAAGAGTGAACCATAGTGAACAGATTGTACGGCCAGTCAGGATAGCGGGGGCGTTCATAGCAGTGTGTTACTTCGGGAAATTCAGCCATGATATTCCCTACCGTTTCGATCTGCTCATCAGGAACATTCCAGACACACATCGCATTGGCTACTATGCCTATGGCTCTGTGCCCGATTGAAGCCGCAAAGCGACGGATTTTCCCGGCTTTCTGGAGGTTTTTAAGCCTGTCAACAACCTCCTGTTCACTGATTCCAAGTTCAGAAGCAAATCCTTTGAAAGGAGAATGTGTGATTGGAATTCCGTCCTGCACGAGTTTTAGCAGTTTTACATCCGTTTTATCCATTTATTTCACCTGATATCAAATTTTACCTGAATCTTAAACAGGTGCTTTGTAGGAAGATCAAGAAGAGGACAGCCTGTTTTCTCTCGAATTTCGCTGATAATCCTCTCAAGTCTGTTTTTATTTGGAGCAGAAAGTGTAAACCAGAGATTATATTGTGAAGCACTTCTGAGATAATTATGGGAAACCTCGGGATACTCGTTAATAAAAATAGCAACTTCTTCTATGCGGGACTCAGGCACTTTCAGAGCTACAAGAGTACTTACGCCCCCCATATTTCTCATGCTGAGGACAGGACCTACCCTTCTTACTGCCCCTTTCCTGTTAAGTTCTCGCAGCCTTTCAATTACTTCGGTTTCGGAAAGCCCGAGAATCTCGCCTAACTTTGCAAAAGGTTCAACTTCGAGAGGGACTTCCTGCTGGATAAGGTTGAGGATTTTCTTGTCAGTCTCATCTAGTTCTATTACCGGAACTTCCCTGTCATTAAGATCCATATCACAGGAAAAATCGGCAGCCTCTTTCTTGAGCTGATCTTTTAAATTATCAATGTCAATCATCCTGATCACTACCATTTTTTCGGGGCCTGTAAATACAGTAAGGCTCTTCTTCAAGATAGTCGCCTGTAGCGGCATAAGCTCTTGCCCTGCAGCCAGCACAGAATTTTTTGTATTCGCAGATCCCGCATTTTCCCTTTAGTTCGTCGGGATTTCTGAGTTTTTTAAAGACCTCGGCGTTTTCCCAGATCTCACTGAAGGACTGTTCCCTTATATTGCCGGCAAGCACAGGCAGGTAGCCACAAGGGAATACTTTGCCCACACTTGATACAAAACAGAAGCCTGTACCTCCAAGACAGCCTTTTGTCATTGCTTCATAGCCGTGGGTTTTAACCGAGATTTCAATGCCTTCTTTTTTTGCCTGCTGGCGCATTATCCTGAAATAGTGGGGAGCACAGGTTGCTTTCAACTGGATTTTCGATTCTTTTTGCATCTCATAAAACCAGTGTAGAATGCGCTCGTAGTCTGCAGGGGAAACTTCATCGGATTCTTCTCCCCTGCCTGTGGGAACAAGGAAAAAGACATGATATGCAACTGCACCAAGCTCTTTTGCAAGCTCAAAAGTCTTATGGATTTCTTCAAGGTTGCGTTTTGAAACCGTAGTATTTATCTGGAAAGGAAAATCAGCTTTCCTGAGGACTTCTATGCCTGCAAGCGTTCTTTCAAAAGCCCCGGGCACGCCCCTGAAATTGTCATGCGTCTCTGCAGTTGCTCCGTCAATACTAACGCTGAGCCTCTGCACTCCGGCAGCTCTTAATTTCTCAACAATTTCAGGCGTAAGAAGAGTCCCGTTTGTTGCAAGTACGACTCGGAGCCCGGCATCAGTGCCGTAACGTGCGATTTCAAAAACGTCGGGCCTGGTCAGAGGCTCGCCTCCGCTCAGAATGAGAATGGGCTTTCCAAGCTCTACAACTTCATCAATGAAGTGTTTAGCCTCGTCAGTTGTAAGTTCACCTTCCGGAACCGAGGAAGTGGAAGCTCCCCTGCAGTGTACGCAGTTCAGGTTGCACCCTGCAGTCAGTTCCCATGCGATAAGCCTTGGTGCATTTGTCATGGTGATCATAAATTAGCTGTTTTTATTATAGCATTCAAAGTTTAATGAGATTTACAAATTAACGATAATTAGAAAGTTAAAATCCTGGTTTGAAGAGCAGATGAGGCCCAATTAGTTTTACCGGGATTTTCTCCAATTACCTGGATTTTCTTCGATTAAGATTTGAAATATCTGGATTTAAAACCTGAAAAGTCATATTAATAAAGTAATATTAATATTCTGCCATCTCAAATGAAAAATTACAAAAAGAAAAATATAAAATGTCAGGAATTTTTGTTACATCCATATTTCTTGACAATTTATTATCAAATAAAATATTTAAAAGTCAAAATGGTAATATAAATTCATTAATTAGTAACTGTAAATCCAAACTCTGACGAGCTTATTGAAAAGTAGGAAATTGCCCTTTTAAACCGTAACTACCCCTATTATTATTGGAGTCTCATTGTCCCAGTATAAATTTATAGTAGCTGTGCTCCAGCGATGCAAAGATATCGAGGTTTTTTCTTCTGCAACTCCGTTATCTAATACAACTTTGAATGTATACTTTTTCTGTTCAAAAGAGTTTTTGAGATTAAACGGTTTTGTTCTTGAGACTGATTCTTCTGGATGGAGCCTATATGATTCCTTAAATATGGATTCATTATGAGAATTGAGTATTTCAACCGATACTTCGTGGGTTCCTGCATCATGGTTATTTAACTCAAAAAAATTAGGTAAAGCTGGACCGCCCAGAATAAATATCAATGCATAATAACCCACAATTGCAACTATGGGTATGATCAGCAAGATGAGAAGTATTTTTCTGATATTTTGCATGTGAAATCCCTCTATGACCGCGGGTTCAAAAGCTTATACGGTTTTTCTTTTATGCAGATTTGAGAGTTAGAATCATTCTCTTCATCTATATCTATAGTTAGACTTTAAAATCAATTGATTCCACTTAAGAAAACCGGAATCCACAGAATTCCAAAAAAAATGGAAATAATAAGGTACTTAAATTCTCTCTTTGATGAAAAATACCCGGCTAAACCACCAAAAGTTGCCAAACTCACAGCATAGACAAGAATAGTCAAAAACCGGCTGATATTGAGATCGTCCTTATAGATAAGATTTCCAAAAAACAAATTTCCAAAAAACAAAAGAATGAAAATAGGAACTGTTCCAACTATAATTACCCCAATCTTATCTTTTACAATCCACCCATAAATAATCGGAGTTACAGGGAAGATAAGTAAATTAATAACTGTCCCAAATATCTCACCATAAGTTCCAAATATCCTGTAAAGATCTATAGTTTCAAGACCAGCTACGATGCAAACAACTACAAAAGAGATTATCAAAGGATGAAATAATTTCTTTTGGAAATTAATGTTTAAGCCCCCTAAAAATAGGAAAGATGATTTTTCCACATTTTTATTGGTTAAGTGAGGAATATGGATTCCTTCTCATTAAAAAATAAATGGAAATTATCATAATGTATCCACCGGCTATATTGAGAGAATAAGGGATAGTAATTTTAGATAAGAAAGTAATTATTGCTATAAAGAGCCACAGAATATAGCCTATTAATGAGCTTTTCATACCGACGATGTCACTA
Organism: Methanosarcina sp. A14; assembly: GCF_001729375.1. Taxonomy (NCBI): domain Archaea; kingdom Methanobacteriati; phylum Methanobacteriota; class Methanomicrobia; order Methanosarcinales; family Methanosarcinaceae; genus Methanosarcina; species Methanosarcina sp. A14. The sequence continues at coordinate 3,691 of NZ_LZPK01000056.1, forward strand.
TTTTTTTCAATTCTGCTCATATTCTTACTATACAATAAATAGTGTCCAAAAATCACAAAAAATAAAATAAGACCTGTTTCAAGTCATTGATCTATTTGACCCCAATATTGAGCCGTGATTACTTCGGTGCCATTTACAATTTTCATTTCTGAAAAAAATGACATTTTTATATTATTTACAAATATGAGCCAAGAATAAAATAATATAATTCCAAATAAAACTCCGACTACTTCCGTAATTTTATTTATAATTGAGGTTGTCTCTTTCATACAATAAAACCTCTCAATATTAAAATTGGGTTTATATGTTTAAGCTCCACTAAATATTTCCAAAGACATATTGTATAAATTGTAAAGTTTTTGACCAGATTATTAAACAATTTATGTTTAACTGCTGTCAGTATTTTCAATGAGAAAAAAAGCACCTTGAGACTTTATAGATGGGTTTTCCTGAAAACCACGATTCAGAATACACCTTAAGGTTCCTCTTACGAAACTTCTGTAATTGTAGTTTCTGTAGTCCATTCAGGCAATTCATCCACCTTTTCAATCGATTTCACGGTCTCATTTGGCGTGTCAATAGTTATCATATAAAATTCTCCACCGGTCATTTGTGAAGAAGTGGATATTACGGTCCCGTTCAGGTAATCAGCTTCTTTACAGAGCTTTTCCTCGGAAACATCCGGTCCAAGGTTTTTTAATGTACCGTTTTGCAGCTCAACAGTTACTTCGTGAATATACCAGCCGTTAATCTGGATATATGCTACAGATTCCCCTGTTTCATTGAAAATTCCACCTGGACCTGAATAGTTCCCTTTTGTTAAGTTTTGAAAATCGCTATCATTTTCACATATTCTCTGCATTGTTACTAAGGGGTCTAATCTGTCCATTTCTCCACTGTTGCCAGTATCATTCATACCCAGGGGCAAATCGCCGGATTCATAGAGGGATAAAAGAAAAATTGCCGAGAATAAACCGATAATTATCAGCGAAAACCATTTACTTCCATCCAAGATTATTCCTCTTTGACATTTGCTTTTAACATTCTGTACCTTACTTTTCGAGTTTTAGAAATCTGGCACATCACCTATTTTTTCTGAACTACGCAGGTGCGCCCTTAAAACAAAAAACGGAAAAGATAAGCTATCTAGAATGGCATCTTTTACACGCAGCATCTTTTACACCTTAAAAGACTCACCCCATTCCGGCCTTTCAGGAGGGTTATTTTTCAGCATATCTCTCCATTCTTCATCTGTCAACCTCTGTCCTGAGGGCTGCCAGAACTCATAATAGCTCATTACAGGGCCTGCTCCCAGCACAATCCTGCCATCGGGCTGTTTATAGGCTACTACTATCAGATTCAGTTTTCCGGTTCCTTCTTCCAGAACTCCATCAGGGGAAGTATAGACATCCGCAACCAGAATGGATCTCTGAGACATTATATCCACATTCTCAAGCATTGGAGAGATGTTTTGATCAAAATTCCTGATGAACTCATACTCTTCTTCTGTCAACTCTTTATTTTCAAGCTCTTTAATCGAGATTTCCAGTAGTTTTTCAAGAGTGTTTTCAAGAATTGTAAAATCTTTATCCGACTGCTCATCAAGGACTTTCATTTCAGCCAGCCCGTTATGTGCCATTTTTGTAAGGGCAAGCATCCTTGCATAGAATTCAGGCACTGGCTCTACATATCCCTGAACAGGCTTTTCTTCTGGGTTATAGGGTGCACCTGTAAAGTACATCTGCTTTGCATAGAGAATAGTATCATGCCTGAGCTCAGTCCAGGAAGCAAGGGCTGTGTTAAGCTGTTTATCTTCCCAGGCTTCAGTCTGCATGAAAGTGGGATAGCCCTCAGGATAGTTTACAAGAAGAGACTTTAGAGCGTACAGTTGAGCCCAGTAGAGATTTTTGTTCCAGTCCTCTTCATCAAAAGCTCCAAATTCATTTTCCAGAGATGCGTGAGCTTTCTCGTATTCTTCGTTTTCGGAAATACCTTGGTTCTTTAGGTGTTCTTTTGCTCGTTCAGAGCCAAGGAGATCCATAATGTTCAGGGCAGGAGGATGGAGTTTCCGGAGGATATAGGAATCTGGAGTGTAGCGCTGACCCATGAACCTGAATCCTTTTGTAGCCTCAAGAGTTTCGTTTTCAGTTTCAGAGCCTGCCTGAATTATTTTCCCTGTTCCGCCGTAGATTTTGGGGCTTTCATATTTTTCAAGTTCGGTTTTTAGTGCTGTAAGACTTTCGTTGTCGAAACGTACTCCGTTTCTATCATTCCCAAAAACAGTGTTTAGAGCTTTTGCATATTCATAAGGTCCAAGGTCGTCGGAAAAACCAACATAGAACGCCGTCACACTATAAATTCTATTCCATATAGTCTGGAGGTTTTTCTCCTTATCAAAATGGTCAGAAATTAAAAGAGCCTGTATGGTCTGAATTTTCGCTTCATCTTCTGTATCTTCTGAATTAATCATGTCTGACTGAAGGAGCATACTTATTCTACCGTGCCACATCATGACTTTGAAGTAGTTCTTCAATATTTCTGAATTAGTGTAGTGTCCTTTGGGCCCATACTGAGAGACCTCCGAGTTAATGTAATGTCCTCTGGGCACGTACTGAGAATAGTCTTCCTGATATTTGAAAATCGGAGAAATCGCAAAGCCTTCGTGAGATTCGATAAGAGTTAATTCAGATTCGACATCATCATTTACAAACTCCGGAATCTCGAACTGATACTGCTTTGCTATATCTTCAGGAAGAAGGGACATATCCACAGAACCGTAGGCATCTTCTTCCTCTTTCTGTATCTGCTCAGGTTTCGGTTCTAAAAGGCTCAAAGCAACTGCAAAGTATGCAACATTTCTTCTTGCAGCTTCTTTTTCTACCCCTGAAGTGCTGTTATAATCCTCTACAGAGGCTTCAAGGAGAGCTTTGTCAAGTTTCCACAGGTCGTCGTAAAATTCCTCAGCTTCTACCCTTTTTAGCGTCTCATCAAACTGGATGTGATAAAGATGAAGAAGAGAATCCGATGTGATGAAAACAGGAATATCAGCCACTTTCAGATCTTTGTAAGTTTCATTTACCAGAGTCTGCCCTACTGTAAGTGGGTTTTCAGAAGTTCCATTTTCGATTACAATAAAACCGTTTTTGTATAGCAAATCCCTGTTTTCGTCCGTCAGGGGAATCTTTTGGGTAAACTGATAATAATTTGCAATTTCGGAATCCTGTAGAGGTAAAGAATAAGTGGGAACTGCCGCCTCGAACTGTAGATTTTCTTTATTGTAATATTTGGAAAAGGAGCTTTGCCCTTCAAGTTTAAGAGTATTATTGGTCTTTTCAGAAGAGTTCTCTATAGAAACGTCTTCTTCGGTGGAATTAAATGAACTAGTCTGATTGCCTGTTTCGCCCTCAAAGTTTGTTTCATTAACTGGACTTGTTTCATTAACTGGCTCACTGCTACTGTCAATGCAACCTGATCCAGATATCAGTGATACTATAAGCAAGCAGATAATTATCAATGTCCTCATTTTCAACTAAGATCCCCTCGAAACTGCAAAAATAAACACAAACTCAATAACTAACAATTTAAAATGAATAAATTGAACTCTATAATTTAAGTTAAGCGCATACTTTATAAGTTTTTCTAACCAAATCTTCGAACTTATTCATCTCATGCCGTTTTCAAATTATAACCATTATTTGATCTTTGATTGTTAGAGACTTTGCACAGAATTATTATATGACAATACAGACTGTAGTTATTTTCTGTGATAGAAATTGTAGCCTCACAATTTTATGGTCTTTTACACGGCAGTTCTACCAATATAAAAAAGTTGGAATTTAGTCCAGTATTTTTCGGACTAAGATTTGGAAAAGACAGGAAAATTCGACAAGAGGCAGAATTATCTAGTTAAACAATATCGTTTTCCAAGAGCAAAAAGAAAAGGATTTGCGGTGGAGAAAGTTGAAAAGAATTTATGGTAGAGAAAGTTGAAAAGAATTTGTGATGGAGAAAGTTGAAAAAGGATTTTCGAAGGAGAATGCTTATTGTCAGAGTGAGTTCTAAAGGAAAAGTCACAAAAAACATGGGTAAAGGCAAAGTTACCTTATTATTTTGGAAACTATTCTGAGAAGCTCTGACAATTTGGCATCATTTGGGATGGACATTTTAGTGGGTTTGAATACAGTTCCATTGCATCTTCTTCATTCCAGCAGAGTTCTCGGATTAATAAACCCGCTCCTGAGCATATGATCAGCAATCACAAGGGCAACCATAGCTTCGGCAACCGGAACCATACGTGGAGGAATTGTGGGATCATGCCGGCCTTTTATTGCAATTTCAGTATTTTCCAGGGTTTTGAGGTCAACTGTCTGCTGAACTTTTCCTATGGACGGGGTTGGCTTTACTGCTGCCCTGCAGACAATGTCCAGTCCGGTTGAAATACCTCCAAGAATCCCACCTGCGTTATTGCTTAAAGTGGTTATTTTTCCTTCCTCTATTCGGAAAGGATCGTTCATTTCACTACCGCGCAGGCGAGCAGCTTCAAATCCGACTCCAATTTCAAAGCCTTTGACGGCAGGAATACTCATCAGAGCTTTTGCGAGGTCTGCATCCAGTCGGTCAAAGACAGGCTCTCCAAGGCCAGCAGGCACACCTCTTATAATAAGCTCGACAATGCCTCCGATACTGTCTCCTTCCTGCCGAAGGGCCGCAACTTTCTCAAGCATTTTTTCAGCAACCTCAAGATCGGCACAGCGCACAGGGGTTTTTTCTACATTTTCAAGAATTTCTTCAAAAGAAAGAGGTTTTGCGCGGATGGCTCCTAGTTCAAGCACATGTCCAACAATTTGTATTCCGAACCTTGAAAGCAGGAGTTTTGCAAGGGCTCCGCCTGCGACCCTGCCTATTGTTTCCCGGGCTGAAGACCTGCCTCCACCACGGTGGTCTCTCATTCCATAGCGAGCCATATAGGTAAAATCAGCATGCCCGGGCCTTGGAGTGTCTTTAATGGCATCATAAGCCGAAGACCTGGCATCCGAGTTCCAGACAAGCATAGAAACAGGAGTGCCTGTACTCATTCCTTCAAAAATTCCCGAAAGAATTTCCACTTTATCAGCCTCATGCCGCGGAGTTGAAACCTCGCTCTGCCCCGGGCGCCTCCTGTCCAGTTCTTTTTGAATATCAGCCTCGGAGAAAGGAAGCCCTGCAGGCACTCCGTCTACTACAACACCTACAGCCCTGCCGTGGGATTCACCCCAGGTAGTAATTCGAAACATCTGCCCGAAAACGTTTCCAGCCATGCATCTTAACTGGTTTTTTTGCTATTTGATCCTTGGGGTCGCTGGGAGGAAGGTTCAAGATGTACAACCACATCAGAGATATCTTTGTATTCGCTCTTCAGCTTTTTGCTGACTTTATGAGAAATAAGGTGAGCGTCCTCAAGTGTCATATCCGATTGGACAAGCAGGTGCATATCAATCTTAATATCCCCCATGCTCCCTCGAGTCCGGATTTTATGGCAGCCCTTTACTCCCTCAACTCCCATAACCAGGTCACAAATTTCTTTTTCTTCAATTCTAGACATGTCCAGAAGGTCCCTTGAACCTTCTTTAATAATCCTGTACCCGGCCCTGAAGATGATAAAAGCAATTACTATGGCTATTAAAGGGTCCATGAGAGGGAAACCGAGCTTTACGGCAGCAAGACTTACTATAACCGAGAGGGAGACATAAATATCACTTTTTGTGTGCATGGAGTCTGCTATAAGTACCTGGCTTCTGAGGGATTCACCTTGTTTATATTCGTATCGTGTTACCAGATAGTTAATACACATCGTTCCGAGAATTATGAGAAAACTTATAGCTGTGACCTCTGGCACGCTCGGTGAAAGGAAACGGTTGAGAGCACTTTGTAAAATTTCAACGCCTACAAAAATCAAAAGTAAAGCGATAAAAATAGAGGCTACAGTTTCATACTTTCGATGTCAGTAAGGATGCTCGACATCAGGTGGGCGATCTCCAATAAAACTCCCAGCCAATCCTACAATATTGGATAAACCATCAAATAGGGAGTGATAGCCGTCCGCAGTCATGCTTAATGTGCTGGTCAAGGTTCCGTAAATGATTTTAACAAACGCAACTGCAAGGTTCAGAAATAGTACATAGATAAGAATTTGCTGTACTTTTTTGAATCTCTGTAACGTTGATCTGACCCCCTACATCGAATGCTCATAACCGGAAAACAGACGGTAGATAAAACAATTAAAAAAATGAATATTGAGAAAATTAATTCAGTTGCAGACTATCAAGAAGCTATCAATGATATACTGACTTATTTTCATATAAAATTCTCCGTTTTAAAAAATAGGTGAAAAATAAGAGCAAAATGAAAAAAAGTAAGGTGAATAAAATAAGACGAAAAAAGTAAGATGAAAAAAGTAAGTTGAAGAAAAGCGGAAGAAAAAAACTCTTATTTCGAGCCTGCCCACATCATATAAGCTTCGACTATTTCCTGCCCTTCCAGGAATACCAGCCCGTGTTCTTTGCCATACTCTTTTGAGTCTTCTTTAGAGCGAGCTTTCCCATTATTATCGTCAAGCATCTCGCAGACTACCATCGCAGGGGTAATGCCTGCCATACGGGCAAGAGCAACTGAAAGTTCAGTCTGACCTTTACGCTCGTCCAGAAGTCCTTCAGCAGCCCTTAGCAGTGCAACATGCCCAGGGGTTCTGAATTCATCTCCAAAATGAATTGCATCTCCGAATAGCTTTTTTTCCGTAATTTCTCCTATTTTTCGGATAGTGAGGGCTCTTTCGTTATCAGGAATGCCTGTTCTTGTGTCCCTGTGATTGACCCAGAGAGAAAAGGAAGAATGAGCATCATATTTAAGATCGCCTTCTTTCTCTGCGATTTCCCCAAGCACATCACTGGTTTTACTGGCTTCCCGGACAAGTTCAGCCATAAAAGGCAGTTTGAGCTGTTTTGATGCAATCGGGTCAACCGCCACACAAATAAGGCCACCCGCATCTTTTCGCATCCATTTCACGTCTTTGAAAGTGACCGCTTTTGCAGGAATTACGAGATCAGTTTCTCCTTCCCTTGAGTCCGAATCGTAAATTTGGATCATTTTTCCGGCTTTAAGGGCTTCCAGCGCCCGGTTGATATTCTCATTTTTGTATGTAAGACTTTCGTAAACCGTACTTCCACTCATTTCTGGTTCTCCGTACCCTGTTTTTTTAACGTTACCACAACTCTATCCCCATCGTTCAATTTCAGGGCGTCTCTTAACTTTACAGGCGCGATAATCTCAATTAAATCCGATGGGTAGTGCGTTCTTTCAGGAACGACTACAGCAGCTTCTATACCGCCAACGACAACTGGATAGCATTTTCCGCCTCCGAATGTACGTTCTCCGTCATTGAAACCTTCAACCCGGATAGCCGGCGTTTCAAGTAAAAGGTTTCGAAGAGGCGAACTGCTTTCTGAAAGCTGTACGTTCAGAGTCCCGGGAAAAGGTACAAAATGCAACTTTTCTTCAAATTGCTTCCGGTATCCGGGTATATTTACATAATACTGGCCTTCACCTAGCCCCTTGAGCACCTTTCCTTCAAGTTCGAGAATATCGAGTTCTGGAGAAAAAATCCTGCTGTAATCGACGTATTCGTTCTTAAGAACTTCAATTCCTTTTTCTGTCATTTTTATCAACTGGCCACCGGGAACGATCTTCCTTTCGATCAGCCCCTCCTCTTCCAGCTGCTTTAGCTTTCTTGCCGTGGTTTTGGAGCTTTCCCCAGTATGCTTTTGAAACTCGCTCGATGAGAGCTTGATGATTTTATTTATTGCTCCTATAAGTGCGAGTTTTTTCAGGTATTCAATGTCAGGCACTGTCGGCACCTACCTTAATTTTGAGATGCGTCTCAATTATGAGATGTTATATAATGAATTCCGCTATAATAAAACTTTTGATAGCAAATTCCACTTGATACTTCTCCAGAAAACTTTTTAGTGCCTTCTAAGGTCGCCAAAGTTTGACATCAATTTCAATGGCAACTGACAACAATAAATCAAAAACTCGGAAAATAATAAACCAAATTTATCGTTTTTATTGATGCATAGTTTTCTGCATTTTGCCTGCTATAGTTGAAGGTTTTGAACTCATTTTTTTAACTTCAAGCCTCTATTAGTCATTTCAGTTTCTACATCTTCAAGCAAGGTTTTGAGATCGACCATGACTTCGGTTAAATGAGAATCAGAAGTATTTACGAGTCCTTCATCAACTGCATGCCTTATTCGTTGTAACATTTTTATTCTTTGATAGTTGAGAGTATTGGGATCTAGAGGTATAGAATGTTCTAATTTGTGATCTACCATTCTTTTTAACTCCTCATATTTTTCAGTAATTACAGGAACACGATATACATAAATATATCAAAAGAATCAAAGAAAGGATATAGAAAGATAGTCTTTTTTGTACTCCCTTAAAGTCATTTTTGTTTGAGAATTGGAAGTTTCTCATATCACATAATCTTAACCATATAAGGTTTAAGCAGTTCAAATTTGAGTCATTCTTTTCAGATTTCCGTTTTCATATTTTTTACTCCTCTGCAGGAACGACTTTTTAAAAGAATGCTCATTTGAGTGAAGATTGACTATCTTGATGGTTTCATAGACATTAGTAAGCATATATTTAATAATTTTCAGCCGATATACTTAAGACAAAGCCATGGATTTTCTTTGCCCGTTTTTCTTCCATCCTCAGTACCTCCATATCGCCTGACAATACGTCGGTAGATGTAGAGTCTTCGATAAATGTAAAGTCTTCGAGAATTTAAAATAATATTATTTAGTGGTGTGCATATAAAATGTTTATTTCCCGAAGACTATACAGAACCTTATAGTAATCTCAAATCAGGATTTCTACAGAGTATAATTTGAGTTTTGCTCAGAGCAATTTCTTTCCTGCGTCTGGGCCGGGAGCACACTGGAAAACCTCGGTAATCTTTACTTCTATGAGGTTCTTTGCAGGAAGTCCGGGTTTTGCCGCATGCACGATTGCTTTCATTTTTTCAAATTTGTCTCCGGAACTAATAATTTCAGCTTTACCTTTTATCTGGAAGCAGCCACCAGTGTCTGGTCCCCATACATAGACTGCTACATTTGGATTTTCCTTAAGGTTTGCTAGGGATTTAGACATGAAGTTATCTGATATCCAGATTGTTTCATCATCTACAAGCTGGCAGAATCCTATAGGTACTACGTTTGGAATTCCATCCTTTGAGGCCGTAGCTACAGGAAAGATCTTCACCTTTGAAAAAGCGGTTTTCATCTTTTCATCTAATTTTACCATAGTATCACAATCAAGAAGATTCTAGTATATATTAATATAGTTAAGCGTTATAATTCTGTATTGAACATTTACTTGTGTATTTTAGTGACCTTTCAAGACCAAAAAACCCAACGATTTCTGTAAAATATTAAGTAGATAAAAAGATGCCAAATAGAAAATACCTTTTTCAGGAAGGCTATAACTAATGTTTTAGAAACTTGTTATTATTCTCTGGTCTACAATTTCATCCTCAAATTATATAAAACAATAAAATTTTAATTTCATTGAAATAAATCCTTTTTAATGGGAAAAAACAAAATAATTAGTAAGTCAATAGTAAAAACGATATCTGAAGGCAATATATTAGTTCCTGTTACTAGAAAAGATAGAAATCTGGATGGATCATTGATTCTAACAAAATGAAAAGAATTTAATAAATTCGGATGAAGTTCTATCGTTCTTTTAAAATTCAAAAAGAACCCGAAAATATTTAAAAGATTGATCTTCAGGAAAAACGTCGCCGGAGAAGTTAAGTATTTAGTATCTTGAATCCATCTATTGATCATACCATGACAAGAGAAATTGAAGTTGAGTGCCCATCATGCTCCCCTGAAGAAGAGGTAGGGCACGAGGTTCTGAAAGAGGGGCAGAGTCCGCTTGTTCGCTGTCTGGAATGCGGGCAGGTGCATGCAGTGAAACTTAAAACCCCTAAATCCGTTAGTTTGAAAGTGATAGTCAGTAAGATGGACATTTCAGACACTTACAAAACTGAACTGGATTCCGAGACTGTCCTTCAGGTAGACGATGAGCTGGTTGTAGATGATGAGGAAACAGGAGTAGTGGTGCCTATTCTGATTACTGCTCTTGATGCAGGAGGAAAACGAGTCCTGATTGCCCGGGCAGAAGATACCGAGACAATCTGGGGCAGAGCCATTGATGAAGTGACCGTAAAATTTTCCGCACAGTCCGGGACTGAAAAAACAGAAGTTCTTGAAAAACGTGTGCCTGGCGATTATGAATTTGTTATAGGAGCCGAAGAAAGAGTGGGGAATAAACGCCTTTTCATCAATAAAATCAAGGTAAGAGACGGTGCATTCCGGTCCAGAAAAGGCGATGTTGTGCTTGCAAAATACGTAAAACGGATTTTTGCGAGAAAGAAATGGGAAGGTTCGGGTCAGCGTGAATTCCGAAGAGGGCCGTGGTAAAGAAAAAAGAGAGAAAGAAGAGGAAGAAAAACTCGAAGCAATGCGCAGGCGCCTTGTAGATAATCTTGAGGCTTACCTGCTGCTGAAAGATAACGTCCGCGAGGCTATGCTCCGTGTTCCAAGGCATAAGTTTGTTCCGGAATATGAGCAAAAAGCAGCTTATATCGACAGACCCCTTGAAATCGGACACGGGCAGACAATCTCTGCCCCGCATATGGTTGCGATGATGTGTGAACTCCTTGACCTCTCGGAAGGGCATAAAGTCCTGGAAATAGGAGCTGGGTCAGGGTATAATGCTGCAGTGATGGGAGAGCTTGTCGGAAAAAATGGGCATGTGTACACGGTTGAACGTATAAAAGCCCTTGCAAATTTTGCAAGGGATAACCTGAAAAAAACAGGATATAGCAATGTCACAGTGCTACTTGAAGACGGTTCAATGGGTTGTTCTTAGTATGCCCCTTATGACAGGATAGCTGTAACATGCGCAGCTCCTTATATCCCTGAGCCTTTGCTGGAACAGTTGAAGCCTGGAGGCATAATGCTTATTCCTGTGGGAGATTATTTTCAAGAGCTTTATAAAATTAAAAAAGACGGCAAGGGGCATATACATAAAAAGAAAACAGGCGAGGTCGTTTTTGTACCCCTGATTGGTAAACATGGCTTCCGAAAAAGACTGGAATGCTAAAGGTTCTTGTAGGAATAAGGTCTAACCTGAATTCCTGATTGCTGCCTTGAGACCAAAACCGACCTGAAAGTTCTGATAAAAGAAGCTGAATTTGATCTTTAAGTAGTATTTTTAATATATTTATAAAAATTAAATTAGGTATTAATAAGTTTAAAATCATGTATTAAATATGGACATCGGCGCTTATGAGGATTTTGAGGAAATTCGAGTCAGGGATGTTTATATAGTCGATGTTTTTACAGACCCGACTCCTGTAGTGCTTCTTGAAGATCTGCAGGGAAATATGCTACCTATATACATAGGGCATCTCGAAGCTCTCTCAATAGGAAATGTAATTAAAAATATTTCTCCGCCCAGGCCTCTGGCTCATGACCTTATGCTCACTATTTTTGACAGGCTCGGCATAAAAATAGAGGGAGTCTTGATTGATGAAAAGGTGGATAAAATCTATTATGCCCGGCTCCTGATAAAAAAGGACAACACTGTCATGCAGTTTGACGCAAGACCAAGCGACTGCATTGCCCTTGCCCTGCGTGTTGGAGCTCCGATAAGAGTCAGAAAAAAAGTGCTAGAAAGTTCTGAAGTTGAGATGTCAAGGCTTGAAGGCGCCCAGGTGATAAATATCTTCGGTTAGATTCTACTGGAGCATGCAGATTTCGTGTTCAGATTTATTTCCTGAGCTGGCGACTTTCGTTTACTTTCACTCATTTTTGTTTACTTTCACTCACTTTTGTTTACTTTCACTTACATTCGTTTACTTTCACTTACCTTCGTTTACTTTCACTCACTTTTGTTTACTTTCACTTACCTTCACTTATCTTCTCTTAATTCCGTTTTTTAAGTCTGCAAAAATTGATCCGTGATCTTCAATCAGATACAGCAGGACTGCTGTTGATAGAGACTAATATATAAGACTCATTGATCTAATACTGCCATTGATCTTACTGCCGTTAATCCAGGACTGGTATTATGACTGGCATTGACTTAATTTCAACAAGCTTTTAATAAAAGTTAAATTTATTATCCCATAGATGCTCACCAAAAGAATAATACCATGCCTTGATGTGACCCTTGACAGAGCAGGTGGCTGTGTTGTTAAGGGTGTTGAGTTTGTGGACCTGAAAGAAGCCGGAGACCCTGTGGAACTCGCCAAGCGCTACAATGAAGAGGGTGCAGACGAACTTGTTTTTCTGGACATTACAGCTTCGGCTCAAGGCAGGAAAACTATGATCGATGTGATCGAAAGGACTGCAGATGAGGTTTTCATTCCTCTTACGATTGGAGGAGGAATAAATTCCATTGATGCAATTCGCCAGATTCTTAGGGCTGGGGCAGATAAAGTCTCAGTAAACACTTCTGCAGTCAAGAATCCTGACTTCATCAAAGAGTCCTCAGATATATTTGGTGCCCAGTGTATCGTCACTGCGATTGACTGCAAGCGAAACACTGACATAAAGAATAATCCCGACAAAACTATTCTGGAGCTCGAAGACGGAACACCTGCCTGGTATGAGGTTGTAATTTACGGAGGCAGAGAAGCTACAGGAATCGATGCCGTGCAGTGGGCAAGAAGGGCAGAAGAATTGGGTTCCGGAGAAATCCTGCTCACAAGCATGGACCGGGACGGCACTTGTGCCGGTTATGACCTGCCTATTACGAAAAAGCTCTCAGAAGAACTCGACATCCCAATTATAGCCTCAGGAGGTGTCGGAAATCCTCAGCACATCTATGAAGGATTCTCAATTGGAAAAGCCGATGCCGCACTTGCAGCAAGTATCTTCCACTTCAGGGAGTACTCAATCAAAGAAGTCAAAGAATATCTGAGGGAAAGGGAAATTCCTGTAAGGCTCTGAAAGAAAAAGCAGAAAAAGATGGGAGTGGGGAAGACAAATTGAGATCTCAGAATTTCAGAGACCCATGTCCGAGATTTATGTGCGTAATGACCGGAATCGTCTCTTTTCGTTCAAGCCTTTTTTGAAAATGGGTTGATGCCCGAACTGTATGCGCATAATGACAGGGAGAGAGGATTTAAGGCTACCATGTTCTGGCTGGTTGAGAAAATTGGAGATTGCCGAAGCCATACTCAGGGAAGAGCCAGAAAATATAGAAGAAGAACTTGCGGATGCTCCACCTAGATAAGGGCACTTGCCAATTTTTACGGTGTGAACCTTCGAAGAAGCCTTCTTTAAGAAGTATCCTGGTATGTACCCCGTACCTGTAAACAGAAGCTCTGTATCTGTACGGACTTACGGTAAGCATATCTTATTTGAGAATCCTGATTTTCAAAAAGCTGATTTTCAAAAGGCTGATTTTCAAAAGGCTGATTTTCAAAAGACTGATTTTCAAAAGACTGATTTTCAAAAGACTGATTTTCAGAATTCGTCATCTGGACCTTGCGATCTCGACTTTCGTCTTTCCGGTGATTTTTTTCATATTTGCTTTCATATATTTTGAGATACTTTTTTATTTCTTAGAGACAATTTCTTATTCGGAATTCGTATCCGGATTCTCCATTATCGGGGGATATATATGTCAGAAGCCGAAACCATGGAATTTCTTGAGAGCTTGCAGTTGAAGATTCTTAATAACACTGACGAGGATCTTGTACTTCAGGCTGAGAGAATTGAGAAAGGGAAATTCAAAAAAGGCCAACGTGCTCCAGCTAAAATTGAATCTTATGAGGAAAAGAGCTTTGAGCTCATTGCATGTGAAGGGAGCTGTGAAGGTGGAGCGGACATTGAAGGCTGGGTTAAGTATGGGTTGGGGTGTATGGAAGGATACTGCAAAATACACTTCAGACACGTGGGAAAAACAGATAAACTCGGCTACTCCTGTGAATGCCATATGCCTGATGGAAAGATGCTCTGCGAGGCTTCAAAAGATGAGAAAGCCGGGAGAACTGTGAACTTCATAATAGGGCCGAAAGCATAATACAGAGACATATTATCCAGCCTGTCCGGCAAAGATCTCTCAGGCTGGACTTTATTCGTTCTTATCTCTTTTTATCCTTTTTAATTGTTATTTTTTCATGAGTTATGACTATTGAATCCTTTAACTATTGAATCCTTTAACTATTGAATCCTTTAACTATTGAATCCTTTAACTACTGAGTTCTGCAGGCAAGAAAAGTATGCCAAAGTTTAATTAAGGACAGGATCTCTAATCCCATCTGATGAAGCCTGAAAAACCGGAACTGCTTGCCCCGGCAGGAGGCATGGAAGCTTTTATTGCAGCCGTAGAAAATGGGGCAGATGCCGTGTACCTCGGAGCTCGGGCTTTTAGTGCTCGGGGGTATGCGTCAAACTTTTCAGAGAAAGAGCTTGAAGAAGCCATCGATTATGCTCATCTGAGAGGCGTGAAAGTATACGTAACCGTAAATACGCTACTTAAGGAAGAAGAAGTAGAAAGCGCACTTAAGTTGCTTTCCTGGCTGAGAGAAATTGGGACTGACGCAATAATAATTCAGGATCTAGGGCTTATCTCTCTTGCAAGAAAATATCTGCCTGACCTTCCGCTGCATGCGAGCACGCAAATGACTTTACATAATAGCGAAGGGGTCGGATTTGCAAAAAAAATGGGAATCGAAAGGGTTGTGCTCTCAAGAGAATGCTCGCTTGAAGAGATAAAAAGAATTAAAGAGAGAACAGGGACTGAAATCGAGGTTTTCATACATGGGGCTCTCTGTATTTCCTATTCCGGCCAGTGCCTCCTGAGCAGTCTCATAGGGGGGAGAAGCGGAAACCGGGGTTTCTGTGCCCAGCCGTGCCGTAAAAAATACAGGTTGTACTGTGAAGGGGAGAAAATCAAAACAACCGGTAGTTACCTCTTAAGCCCAAAAGACCTGAACACAACCTCCGGCCTGGGAGCTCTTATAGAAGCCGGGATTGGATCTTTTAAAATAGAAGGCCGAATGAAAAGGCCGGAATATGTTGCGGGTGTTGTCAGGATTTACCGCCGCTTGATTGACAGGTATATTGAAAACCCTGCAGAGTATTTCGTTTCCGAAGAAGAGCAGGAAATACTCACCCAGCTCTTTAACAGAGGTTTTACTCAGGGTTACTTTTTTGAAAACCCGCGTTGGGAGCTCATGAACAGGGAAAACCCCCACAACCGTGGAGTTCCAGCAGGTACGGTTACAGGATATGATAGGCGTTTAAACCGTCTTCGGGTAAAACTTTCCCGACCTCTTCGTCTCGGAGACGGGATAATGGTTGAAAATGCAGAGACCAGCCCTGAAGATAAAGGAAAAATCATATCCTCAATGTATACCAGAAAAGGTCCAGTATATAGTGCAGGAGTAGGAGATATGGTGGAGATTCCCTTTGATTCAAGAGCACCCTCAGGAAGCACGGTATACAGGACGCATGACAAAAAGCTTATGGATTCCCTAAAAAAAGAAAGCGAGTCCGGAAACCTGAGGCCTAAAATCCCTGTATATATCACGGCAACCATTTCATGTGGAAGGCCTGTCAGGCTTGAGGTAAAAGACAGGGATTCCAATACAGTAACAATTGAGTCCGAGTATCTTGTCGAGAAAGCCGAAAAGCAGCCAACTTCAAAAGTCCGCATCGAAAAACAACTTTCAAAACTTGGAAATACGATTTTTGAGGCTGCTGAACTTCATGTCACAATGGAAGAAGATGTTTTTATTCCTGTAGGGCAGTTGAACGAGCTGAGGACTACAGCAATAGAGCAGCTTGAAAATCTGCGGATTTCCAGATGGAAGCGGAAACCTCTTGATACTCTACAGTCCTACGAATCTGGAGAAAAGGGGTCAGAAAAAAGAGAATCAATAGATAAGGGATCAGAAGAAAGAGAATCAGTAGAAAAGGCATCCCAAGAAGCCGAAAAAACTATTCAAGGGCGCCTTCCGATACATCCGACACTCTCTGTTTCCGTTTATTCTCTTGAAGGACTTGAAGGGGCACTCGCAGGCGGAGCCGATAGGATTTATTTCGGCGAAGGGCTTTTCAGAAAGCCGAAAAAAACAGAGCAAGAAGATGGCTCGGCAAAGGGAAAGGAATCTGACTCCGTTTTTGAGAAAGCAGTATCAGAGACTCAAAAGGCAGGCAAGGACATCTATTTCATTACTCCAAAGCTTGTTAAAGATTCCAAAATGGAGTCAGTAAAAAAAATCTTCTCTCGTGTTAGGAAATTGGGAGCAGACGGGGTCCTTGTTTCAAACCTGGGAACCCTTGGCCTCGCAAAAGCTGGGAAAATCCCTTTTATTGCGGACAGTCCTCTGAACATCTTCAACAGCCGCACCTCTGCTTTTATATTGCAGAAAGGTGCTCAGATGGCTGTAATTTCTCCGGAGCTGACCCTTGAGGAATTAAAAAGCATTGCGTCTCATGGGCCTGCAGAGTGTATTGTTTACGGCAGGCTTGAACTGATGGAGTCCGAACACTGCCTTACAGGTGGGCTGCTTGGGAACAATAAAGGGCAGTGTAGTGCCCCATGCAGGTCAGGAAAGTTTACACTGGTAGATGAGAAAAACTACGAATTTCCCCTGCTCATGGACTATGAATGCAGGATGCACCTACTTAACTCAAGATCGCTCTGTATGCTTGAATACCTCCCTGAAATCCTTGAAAGCGGAGTTTCAAGCCTCAGAGTTGAAACTCTGGGAATGGATAATCCAGACGAGATCCGAAAAGTGACCCGGGCTTACAGGAGAGCAATTGATACTTACCTTGAAACAGGGAAAAAGGGGCCGGTAAACTGCGAAAAGCTTGGAAAAGGCTTTACTACAGGACATTATTTCAGGGGTGTACAGTAAAAGTCGGAATTGCCGGAAAGGATGTACAATAAAAGTCGGAATTGCCGGAAAAATTGACTATAGGGTGGAAAAACTATGGAAAAACTGGAGAAAATGGAGATTTCGGAAAAAAGAAGCAAAAAAATCTTTTTGTCGGGCTCGATCCGTGGAGGGAGGCAACTGCTTGAGACGTACAGGTTTATGTTTGATACCCTCGAAGAGGCTGGAGCTGAAGTTTTGAGCTGGCACGTTGCAGACCCTGAGCTGGAAAAAACCGAAATGAAAATGACAGAAGAAGAAATCTATGCCAGAGATATGGGGTTGCTCGTAAAAAGCGATGCCCTGATTGCAGAAGTAACAGTGCCTTCTACGGGTGTGGGTTACGAAATCTGCAGGGCGCTTGTACAGGGAATTCCCGTACTCTGTCTTTACAGCCCTGGTGCCGCAGTTTCGGCAATGGTACTGGGAAATCCCAACCATTTACTTGAGGCAAGAGCTTATCTGGACAAAACCTCTCTCAAAAAAATTATTACTGAGTTTATCCAGGCTTCCTGAGGAAAAAAAGTCTGTGGTGATCCTTATTTTTGGAATAAACGTTATTAGGCGTCCTACCAAGCCAGAATTGTAATCTTTATGGCTCATAACTGTATTATAAAACTCAGTGATGATTATAAATAAGTTGAATCCCTAAGTATGATTTATGGTAGTTGGAATTATAGAAGTTTTAGTACTGATTCTGGCAATCTTAGCGGCCTATATCTTGTATAAAGTCCTGCAGACCGCAACCAGTCTTGCAATAAATGCAGTACTTGGAATCTTAGTCCTTATGGCGGCAAAACTTTTGCTTGGACTTGAAATCGCAATTACCTGGGTAGCAGTTCTTATCTGCGCAATCGGGGGTATTTTCGGAGCGCTTGTTATAATTGTGCTGAGTTATTTGAAAATAGCTTTCGTATAAACCGCTAGACAAAAAACTGTACGGAAGACTGAAAGCTACATGGAGAATTTTTGATAAAATTTAAAGGGAAGGCATTCAAGTTTTCCTAAAGATTCCTTTTATCAGATGCCTTCTATAAACTTTCCCTTTGAAATTTTTTTCTTTTATTACATCTTCCAGCTCCATAATTTCAAATCCCTTGAAAAGTGTTCTGACTTCTTCTTTAGTAAAGTAGTGGTAGATTATCCCGTTTTGTCGGGAAAAAGTCCTTTCTTCACAATGGATTGAAGGTTCTCCTCCACAACGCATATCTTTATAGCCGAATGCCTCGAAGAAGAAAAAACCGCCTTTTCGGAGTATAGAACTGAACTCTTCAACAGCGGATTCCCTTTCTTTTTTAAAGAGATGCTGAAGTACTCCGTAACAGAGAATTCCATCAAAAGTATGGGTTTTGAAGGGCAGGTCCAAGATACTTGCACCAAGGTGTTCAGCAAACCTGCCGCTCCTTGAAAGCCGAGCTCTGGAACCATTAAGAGCCGTTATAGAAATATCAATTCCTACTGCGTTGTAATGCCTTGCAAGTTCCCCAAGATATCTCCCATTTCCTGAACCTGCATCAAGAACCGTGGATCCGAGCAGAAGATAAGCCTGGATATCCCGGATAGGGGCAGGACCGCCCCATTTCAAGTGGGTATATTCTTTGTCCCAGGCCAGAAAATGATTTTTCGTGGAGCTTGCCTGTGAATCTTCTAAGTTAAATGTATCCAATTTATTCATTTTTGCGATTTATCC
>NZ_LZPK01000057.1:0-6461 GCF_001729375.1 Methanosarcina sp. A14
CCAGTTGGTTTTTGCCAGTTAGACTTTGTTTTCCTCTTCCATCTCTTTGTGGTACTCGTTGATGGATTTAATTGTAAGTTCCTCTCCCTTCTTCATAGTCTCTATGGCAGCGGCTGCGGCTATTGCGGCCTGCATTGTGGTGATGTACGGGACCTTGAAATCAACAGCAGCCCGCCTGATCCTTGAACCATCCCTGCGGGACTGTTTGCTTGTCGGGGTATTGATGATAAGGTTAACCTCGTCCCTGCGCATCATATCTATGACATTCGGACTTCCGTCATGGACCTTTTTCACCACATCCATGAAGACCCCGTGCTGTGCAAGATAGTTTACAGTACCCTCTGTGCCCATAAGTTCAAGGCCTGCTGCCTGCAGTTTCTTTGCAACGTCCACAAGTTCGGTTTTGTCTGCATTCCTTATGGAAAGGAAAACTTTTCCTGTAAGAGGCAGCACATTATCGGCTGCAAGCTCTGCCTTATAATATGCCCTTCCGAAGTCGTAGTCAATTCCCATTACCTCGCCAGTACTCTTCATCTCCGGGCCGAGGACAGGATCTGCACCTGGTAATTTATCGAAAGGCAAGAGGACTTCCTTAATCGAAACATGTTTGGGTTTTGGCTCGTCCATGTAGCCCAGGCTCTTTAAGCTGTGTCCTACAATTACCTTAGCTGCAATCTTTGCAAGCGGGATTCCAACGGCTTTTGAAACAAAAGGAATTGTCCTGCTTGAACGGGGGTTTGCTTCAAGCACATAGACCTTCCCGCCTTTCTCTGCCATCTGTATGTTAATCAGCCCTTTGACCCTGAGAGCAAGAGCTATCTTGCGGGTATAGTCCCTTACCTGGTCAAGAACCTCAGGCGAGAGACTCTGTGGTGGAATTACACAGGCCGAATCTCCGGAGTGAACACCTGCTTCCTCGATGTGCTCCATTATTGCGCCGATAATTACGTCTTTCTGGTCGCAGACTGCATCCACATCGATTTCAGAAGCTGCCTCAAGGAAATCATCAATCAGTATTGGGTGTTCGTGAGAGACCCTGACTGCCTCTTTCATATAGCGTTCAAGGTCCATTTCATCGTATACGATTTCCATTGCCCGCCCGCCAAGCACATAGGAAGGACGCACAAGCACAGGGAAGCCGATCCTCTTTGCAACCTCAATTGCTTCCTTCTGGGAAGTTGCATACCCGCCTTCAGGCTGTGGAACGCCAAGCTTCTGCATAAGGATATAGAACTTTTCCCTGTCTTCGGCAAGGTCCATGTCATCAGGGTCTGTTCCCAGGATCACGGTATTAAGGTCGGTCCTGCGCTTCAATTCCTGCTTGAGTGGAATTGCAAGGTTTACCGAGGTTTGTCCTCCGAACTGCACAAGGACTCCATCAGGCTTCTCACGCTCGATTACGTTCATCACATACTCAAGAGTAAGAGGTTCAAAAAAGAGCTTGTCTGAGGTATCAAAGTCTGTAGATACGGTTTCGGGGTTGTTATTGATAATATGAGTTTCTATGCCTTCTTCCCGAAGCGCAGTGACTGCATGCACAGTACAGTAATCGAACTCAATTCCCTGTCCGATCCTTATCGGGCCTGCACCAAGAATAAGAATCTTCTTCTTATCTGTGGTGGCATTTGTCTCGCAGGAGTCCTCGTAAGTAGAATAATAATAAGGAGTAGCTGCCTCAAACTCGGCTGCACAGGTATCTACCATCTTGAAGGTAGCCAGAATTCCGGCTTTATGTCTGAGGTCACTTATTTCCTGCCTGGTACTTCCAGTCAGTTCGGCAAGGCGAGTATCAGGGAAGCCCATCTTTTTTGCTTCAAGCAGGAGTTCAGGAGTGAGTTCTTCTGCCCTGATGCGCTTTTCCATATCCACGATACTTTTTATCTTTGAGATAAAGAATGGGTTGATACTCGAAAGCTCGAAAATTTCTTTTACCGACATACCCTTCTCAAGTGCATCGAAGATAACAAAAAGACGTTCGCTTGTAGGGGTCTTGAGGAGAGTTTTAGTTTCAGGCTCGTCCCAGTGCTTATTTCCTAACTGGTTGTCGATATCCAGGGACTTAAAAGCCTTCAGCAGGGATTCTTCAACAGTCCTGCCAATTGCCATGACTTCTCCCGTACTTTTCATGGCTGTAGTCAGGGTCTTGTCTGCAGTTGTGAACTTGTCAAAAGGCCACCTGGGAATTTTGGTAATTACGTAGTCCAGAGCAGGTTCAAAAGAAGCAGGAGTGCTCTTAGTAACATTGTTTATGATCTCATCAAGCTTCATTCCAATTGCAATTTTTGCAGTTACGCGGGCAATTGGATAGCCTGTAGCTTTTGATGCAAGGGCTGATGACCTTGAAACCCTTGGATTTACCTCAACAACGCGGTAATCGCCTTCTTTTAAGGCGTACTGGATATTGCACCCTCCCTCGATCTTGAGAGCTCGGATAATCTTGATTGAGGCACTCCTGAGCATCTGATGCTCAGCATCGCTTAAAGTCTGGGAAGGAGCAACAACTGCCGATTCTCCGGTATGCACTCCCATGGGGTCAATATTTTCCATGTTACAGATCACGATGCAGGTATCATTTGCATCTCTCATTACCTCATACTCGATCTCTGCCCAGCCAAGCACACTTTCTTCAATGAGCACCTGGTTGATGCGGCTGCGCCTGAGCCCACGTTCCGTAATATCAAGCAACTCTTCTTTTGTGCGTGCAATTCCGCCCCCTGCTCCTCCAAGAGTGTATGCCGGACGGACAATGAGAGGAAGGCCAAGTTCATCAACAACACTTTCGGCTTCTTTTAAAGAATTAACTGCCCGGCTTAAAGGAACCTTTTCTCCTATCTTGATCATTGTCTCTTTGAAGAGTTCCCTGTCTTCGGTATTTTTAATGGCTTCAACAGGGGTTCCCAGAATCTTAACCCCGTATTTTTCAAAAACACCCTTTTCTGCAAGTTCACTGGTAATATTAAGGCCAGTCTGACCTCCAATACCTGCAATAATCCCGTCCGGACGTTCTTTTTCAATAATTTTTGATACTATCTTGGCGTCAAGGGGCTCAATATAGACCGAATCAGCCATTTCAGGATCGGTCATTATGGTTGCAGGGTTTGAGTTTACAAGGACAACCTTTATCCCTTCTTCTTTTAAGGACCTGCAAGCCTGGCTGCCTGAAAAGTCGAATTCCGCAGCCTGTCCTATAGTAATTGGCCCTGAGCCGATAAGCAAAACCTTCTTTATGTCCTCGCGTTTTGGCATTAAATCTCACCTCCGAGGACCTTTACAACCTTGCCAAAGAACGTCTCCTCGGTATCCATAGGCCCTGCCTGGGCTTCAGGATGGAACTGTACACTGAAAATATCCAGGTCTTTGTGAGAAACCCCTTCTACGGTTTTGTCATTTGCATTCAGGTACTTTACATAAAGCCCCGTGCCGTCAAGGGAATCAGCATCAACGGCATACCCATGGTTCTGGGAGGTTATGAAAATCTTGTTTTCAATCAGGTCCTTTACTGGCTGGTTTCCTCCTCTGTGCCCGAATTTTAACTTGTAGGTTTTTGCTCCCATAGCAAGGGAAATAATCTGGTGCCCGAAACAAATCCCGCAAACCGGAATTGTGCCTGCAAAAGCCTTTACGGCATTGATCGCATCCGTTGCTTTTTCCGGGTCTCCTGGTCCATTTGAGATAAAAAGGAGGTCAGGTTCGTAATTTGCAATTTCCGAGGGTTTTATAGTTGCAGGAACCAGAGTAAGGTCAATTCCCCGCTTATGAAGGTTGTTTATGATATTGCGCTTAATCCCGAGGTCGACTATAACCGCATGTTTGCGTTTACTGCTGCCTTTCCAGGCGCCTTCTGCTCCGGGAATGAAATATGGCTCTTTACAGGTTACAAGGGAGATAAGTTCCTCATCCGTGAGCTGGGGAGAGTTTCTTGCTATATCAACAGCCTCTTCTCCGTCATCGCTGCCTGCGATAAGGGCTGCCCTCATGGTTCCGTGTTCCCTTGCCCTGATGGTGAGCATCCGAGTATCCACGCCTTCAATTCCTGGCTTCCCTTCATCCTCTAAAAATTTATGAATTGAACGGGATGATTTATAATGATAGGGCTTTTTGCAGGCCTCTCTTACAACAAGCCCTTCCGCATGCATGTTATCGGACTGGGCGCGCTCCCCGCTGACACCGTAGTTTCCGATAAGGGGATAAGTGAACATTAAAATCTGACCCTTGTAAGAAGGATCTGTTAGGGCCTCCTCATATCCCGTGAATTGAGTGGTAAAAACAAGTTCGCCGCAAGCTGTGCCTTCGGCACCAAAACCGGTGCCCTTAATAACTGTTCCGTCTTCTAAGCCTAGTACTGCTTTCATCATCTGAACCTGCGAGTAAATATCATAAGACATGTATAAGTGTTACGATGAATTTCCCAATTCCAGGAAGTCCTATATTTTTCAGTTTTTAAATATATAAATCTTTCAATTATATTTTTTCATCCGGGAGCCCTTTCTTCAAGTTCCAAAATTAAACTTATCTCCTGGAATGTTGACATTAAAAATAATACTTTTTTAATTAATTAGTTAATTCATTAATTAATTAATTAATTAAAAAATGCAGGAAATCTGGAAGATCGTATTAAAAATATATGGAAAGTCGTTAACTTACTGGAGTGGTGGATTTGTATTACAACAAAATCGTAACCTGAAGCTCCAATATGTTAAAGTAAAGCCAAATTTCATACTTTTAGATCCTGAAACCATATGTTACTTGTGCCAATTTTCTGAGAGAAATTTATTTTTTATATATTAAATTTTCGCAAAAATTGTATATATAATTGGGCAAGAAATAACAGCTAGGAAAATAAGTTGTTTAAGCTGCAAAAAATCGAGTGTTCTCTTAAGTTTATATTTCCAGTTACCTGATTTTTAGCTGTCCGAATCAATAGTAAAGAGAACTAACCAACTCGAGTAAACTTAGTTTTTATTAAATGGGTTTTGTGGCAATTTTTTAACAACGTTTTACCTTTGCAACGACTGTAAATAATTTTTGAAACCACTTAGGTCAAAACCTGGGTATCATTATGAACAAAAAAATAAAACTTGAAGTTCGAAATATTACCAAGGTCTTTGGTAAAAATCCTCAGAGAGTAATCTCCCTTCTAAAAGAAGGCTTCTCCAAAAGTGAAATTTTTGACAAAACAAAACAGACTGTTGGGCTCAACAACGTCAATTTCGAAGTCTACGAAGGAGAGATCTTCGTCATAATGGGACTTTCAGGTTCAGGTAAGTCTACTCTTTTACGCTGCTTAAACCGCCTTGTCGAGCCAACTGCGGGAGAAATCCTGATAGATGGGCAGAACATCACGCAGATGAATGCGGAAGAACTGCGTGATGTTCGCAGAACCAAGATTGGTATGGTATTTCAAAACTTCGCCCTACTTCCCCATAAAAACGTGCTTGATAACGTTGCTTACGGGCTTGAGATCCAGGGAATTCCTAAAGAAAAACGCTTCTCTAAGGCGCTTGTATCCATAGAAAACGTGGGCCTAAAAGGCTATGAACATAGCAGAATAACCCAGTTGAGTGGAGGCATGAAGCAGAGAGTGGGGCTTGCAAGAGCGCTTGCCAATGATCCTGAGATCCTGCTCATGGACGAAGCTTTCAGTGCCCTTGATCCACTTATCAGGAACGAGATGCAAGACGAGCTGATTGCCCTTGAGGATAGGGTGCAAAAAACAATTATCTTTGTCTCCCATGACCTGAATGAAGCCCTGAAACTCGGAGACCGCATTGCCATCATGAAAGACGGTGAAGTAGTCCAGATAGGGACTCCTGAAGAGATCCTGACCGAACCTGCAAATTCCTATGTTTCAAGGTTCGTTTCAGGTGTTGACAGGTCTAAAATCCTTACCGCTGAATCGGTTATGAAACGGCCTGAACCGCTAGTGTCTATCAATTCCGGGCCCAGGGTTGCTATTCAGTTGATGAAAGATTATGGGATTTCCTCGATTTATGTAGTTGAAGGAAAGAACAGGCATCTGAAAGGCATACTTATGATAGATGATGCACTTGAAGCCCTTAGGGGTGGGAAGAGCCTTGAAGCAGCAATGTTTCCTGAGGCCCCACGTGTCACCCCAGATAGACCTCTTAGTGAGGTGATTTCCTTGATTGCAGGAAGCCAGTACCCCCTTGCTGTGGTCAATGATTCAGGAAAACTGCTTGGGATTATAGTCCGGGGCAATGTACTTGGTGCTCTTGCAATGGCTGGAGAAAACGGGCAGGCTGAGGCCTCCAAAGAAAAAAATCCAGAAAAAAGGAACTCAGAAGAAAGAAGCGTTTCAGAGAAAACTTTTGAAGGAAAGCCTGCTGAGAAAACTGTCCTGATAGGTAAAAATGAAGGAGAAGCCGGACCCCCATCAAAAAGTTTAGGAGTTCCGAATGTCCAGAATAGTATAGACAACGGAACTGCCAGTGAGTCTGTGC
>NZ_LZPK01000058.1:0-11961 GCF_001729375.1 Methanosarcina sp. A14
ACTGAATATTGTCATTAACTTAATCCTGTTATAACTTAATCCTGTTACTAACTTAATCTTGTTACTAACTTAACTTTAAATATATTAACTGTGAATATAGAAAAATATTAAATAGTATGGTATGGTATCGTATAACTGTTTTCTTATATATAAAAAATAATAATGTAAAGTACAAAATAACGGTAAGAGTAAAGGCTTTATCTTGCTAACTGCTTTTCAAAATTCCAAGAAGAAATTAGCTTTAAAGAACAAAGGCACTTGAATTTGATAGATTATACTAAACCAAAAGAGAAGAAAAGTCAGTTTTTCCAGGATCAACTTTATAAAATAAAAGTTAAGAATTAAAAAGAAGATAAAAAACGTTAGTAAAAAATTAAATACTATACATTCGTAACATAGGAAAAACCTTAAGTTTAAATGTTAGGTTTTGAAAAACGATTTGTAAACTCTAGAATTTCAAAGAGTTTTTTAAAATAAAACTAACTGAAATTTAGAACTGATAAATTCAAAAAATTAAAAAACAAATAATTGAGTAAATCCGATAAACATAAAAATTATAAAAACTTAAAGTAAATTCCAGAAAATGTAAAAATGTTAAGGAGACCTGAAGATCCTACAAGTTCTGAAAGGACTCCTGAAACCCTGAAATCTAAAGAAACCCTGAAGAGACTCTAAGGAACTCTAAACAATCCTGAAAAATTCTGACGAGACTCTGAGGGAGAAACCCTAAAATACCCAAAAGAAACCCTAAAAGGCTCTAAAACACCTTAAAATGCCTGAAGAGAATGGTGATAAAAATGAAAATTAGAGTTGTAAGTTCAAAAGAAGAGATAGACACTTTAAAAAATGATGAGGAAATTATCCATCTTGCATTCAGACCATCCAACAAGGATATTTTTAAACTCATCCTGAAGTGTCCAGAAGTTAAAGCGATCCACATCCCAAGCTCATACAAGAAAACAATTTCCAGTTCCGCACAGATGTATCTTTCCATGCAGAACATTTCTTTACTTGAGGGTGATGTGTGGGGACACAGAAAAGATATTAATGAGTACTCCGAAATCTCCCAACGTGTTTTCGATCGCATACAGGAACTAAAGAAAGAAGGGTTTTCCGACGAAGATACTGTTGAGAAACTCGTAAGAGAAACAAGACTCAGCCCAGACTTTGTAAGTTTCATTATGTCTAACTGATCATCTAACTGATAAAAAATAACATAAGCCGGTCATCTTGATCGGCATCTGTTTTTTTATAAATCTGTTTTTTTATAAAATTCGTTGCTCAAATTGAGCGCGCTGATAAAGCAATTATTCTGTTCAAACTTTTTTGACTATTAAATAGACTTCTCTGAAATCTCTCTGAGAGAAATCTTTCGTATTTTCCTGCCGGACTCCAAAATAATTGGCTCCAGAATTATCTTTTATAGATTCCCGGCTAAAAACCTGGGCATGACCGATGGCAGTTAATTTAGCAGTTAATTTGGCAGTTAACTTGACAGTTAGTTTGGCAGTTAGTTTGACAGGTAATTTGACAGGTAATTTGATAGGTAATTTGATAGGTAATTTGATAGGTAATTTGACAAGGTAATTTGACAGTAGTTATAGAAAATCAATGTTAGTTTCAGATACATGATATTGGTTTAAGATAATGGGTTTAGCTTTAGGTGATCAATAGAAGTTTCAGATATAATGAGTACAGTTTCCTGATTCTGAAACTTTATTCAGGATGACGTATCTGCTCCTGTTCACTCAGATAAAAAGAATGGCATCCTGAGTAAAAAGCTTAAGTAAGATAGCGAAAAGATTTAACAGGATTTCATGACCGAGTTTGAACACATGCTTGTAAACTCATTTAATACATACATTGAAGAAAACGGAATAAGAGCTATTTCCTATAGACTTAAACAACATAGATTTACTCCGCAGTTTCTTGATGTACTTGTGGACTCTCTTAATCCAGATCTATACCTGGGAATTGAATGCAAAAGCATCTCAGTGGACAAGGGAGCAAATGCACTTTACTTCTCTCAGCATTTTACCGTAGATAAAAATGGAATTCATCAGATAGAAAGAATTTCAAACTACCTAAACAAATCAGGAAGACGTGGCTTTCTTGCAGTGGAGCTTCGCCTGGGAACCGGACACGGTAGAGAAGCATACATGATTCCCTGGAATGAGCTCAAAAAAAAATACTTTGATAAAGATCTCAAACTTACGCTACAGGAGATTCGGAGTTTCCCAGAAATCAAAAGAGAAGGAAAAAATTATAGGGTTGACCCTATGGAGTGGGAAAGAAAATAAAGTTTGAAAAAGCGCTTAAAAAGCGCTTAAACTTGAGGCAAGTAGAAAACCGTGGAGAGAATAATGTCTGAGACAATGAAAGCACTTTATAAAGAGGCGGCAAAGTGTGCCGAAGAGATTAAAAAGTATAAATCAGTCCACGTTGTTTCCCATATTGATGCTGATGGGCTGACTTCTGCAGGGATTATCTGTACTGCCCTTGAACGCGGAAATTTTGAATATACAACACGCTTTGTCAAGCAGCTTGATGAAAAGGCTCTTGATACCATCGCAGATGAAAATCATGATATTGTCATTTTTACGGACCTGGGAAGTGGGATGTGCGAACAAATAGAATCCCGCGGGATTCATGCAGTGATCTCAGACCACCACCAGCCTCAGGGAAGCTATCAATTTCATCTGAATCCTCACCTTTTCGGAGCAAATGGCTCATATGAACTGAGCGGCTCGGGAAGTACTTACCTGCTGGCTTCAGCCCTTGGAAAAAATCAGGATCTTTCCTCGCTGGCCATAGTAGGAGCAGTTGGGGACATGCAACATCTGAAAATGGGGCAGCTTGTCGGGATCAACAGGGAAATTCTGGAAGAAGGAGTTAAAGAAGGCACTCTCCAGTTCAAAAAGGACCTGACCCTATTCGGAAAGCAAACCCGCCCGATTTATAAATTGATACAATATTCCTCTGACCCTTATCTTCCCGGACTTACAGGAAATGAAGAAGCTTGCATCGAGTTTCTTCATACTCTCAACATTCGCTTCAACCAGAATGAACGCTGGAGGCGCTGGATTGACCTTGAAGACCCGGAAAAACAGAAAGTTGTCTCAGGACTCATCCAGTATTGCCTGAAATCAGGTATACCTTCGTATAAAATCGAGCGCCTGGTAGGTGAGGTATATGTTCTTCTAAGGGAAAAAGAAGGTACGGAAATGAGAGATGCTTCAGAGTTTTCCACCCTTCTTAATGCTACTGCACGTTATGACCATGCTGAGATAGGACTTGCAGTCTGCATGGGAGATAGAGAGAAAGGCTATGAGGACGCCCGCAAACTGCTTGCCGAACATAGACAGAACCTTGTTAACGGGCTCATGTATGTTAAAGAAAAAGGAGTCGTTCAGCTTGAAAATATCCAGTACTTCGATGCTGGCTCGGAAATAAAAGAAACTATCGTGGGAATTATTGCAGGCATGAGTTCCACACTGGTTAAAAACAGAAATCTTCCCATTATTGCTTTTGCAAAAGCCGAAGGAGGGATTAAAGTATCAGCCAGGGGAACACAGGATCTGATTCGCAGAGGAGTTAACCTTTCGGAAGCAATGTCAATGATATCGGCTGAAGTTGGAGGTGCAGGCGGCGGACACGATATTGCAGCAGGAGCAACTATTCCCAATGGTAAAAAGGAAGAGTTTGCAAGAAAACTGGATCTGTTTATAGGAGAACAAATGCAAAGAAAGGCACATTCAAAGTAAAGAACTAGCCTTCTGAAACACACTCTAAAAAACTGAACTAAGTCGTGGGTAAAGGCTCAATAAAAACAAAGAAATTTTATAATAGGATTTGCCATTGAGCCTTAAACCAGATCTTCAATTCTGCTCATCTCTTTGAATGAGATTAGTCTTGACATTGCACTGGTATCTATGTCAATTCCATATTCCTGTACAACAGCCATAGGATTTGTCCCTCCTATAACGACTATTCCGAGATGATCTCTCTCTATGGGAACATCCAGAACCCGTGTGTTTGGCTCCCCAACTTCCAAAATTCCACTAAAGCCTGCATCCAGAAGGTCAGAAAGGCAGCTTTCAATTTCATCTCTTGCAACCATAGGAGCTTCCCTAAGATTTGCAAGAATCTTACCTGAGCCTGTTCTGAGCATTTCCGATACAGAAGTAATACCCTGTGACATCAGGATTTCAAGCGGATCTACAGTCGTACTTACATAGGTCAGCACATCAGTGAAACGAACCGGAACTCCGTTTCGGATCTGAACAACTCCTCCAAGTTTAGGGTTTACAGGAATTCCTGCCTTGAGAAGCACACCGTCAATAGTAATGCTGCATACGGTCCCGATACCTACCTTTCCTTTTTCGATAGTCAGGTCTCCTATAGATTCTCCCTCGGAGACTATCTTAACATAGGGAGTCACAGAAAGCCCGCTTGAGATTACCATTTTGAAGATCCCAAGCACATCGTCCAGATCTTTTTTATCAATAAGTGAAAGATTAAGAATGATATCTCCATCCATTATCTTAGGATCAAATGTAGTCCTGAACATAAGATCTCTTATTCTGGATGATGTAAATTGAACACGGTATCCATTTTTTTGCATTTCGAACCTCCAGTAGTTGAAGGTATTTATACTTATTATAAGTTATGTATTAATTATGTGCTATAATTATGTACTAATAACCATATAACTATAATATATGTTTTTTATTATAAGTTATGTATTAACTATGTTCTCTAATTATGTACTAATGATCATAATATAATTATAATATATGTTTTTTATTAGAAGTTATGTATTAATTATGTGCTCTAATTATGTACTAATGATCATAATATAATTATAATATATGTTTTGAGCCTTTATCACTTATTTTTTGCGCTCTCACCTACCCATAGAACCGGATTACTATAGGGCGGGAAATAAGAGTAAAAGTTTTCTGAGAGAACGAACTTAAAAAGGAAAAACTAAAAAAGTCCAGTATGTTTAAGCTGGAAAATAGCCTGTTTCTCAGAACACTCCTGTTAAGAATCCTGTAAAATCCTGTGGAGCCGTTAAAAATCTCAGTTTTTCAATTCTATGCACAAGCTCATACATACATTCTCCGGAACCGAGCCCTAGATTATCGTATGCAAGGGGTTCAAGATGGCGGATAGGTGGTGTATTCCTGTAAAGAGGATTTTTGACATAACCATCTTTAAGCAGGAAATAAGAAGCCCCGGAAAGTCTTTTTATAGGTTCATAAACCGAGGAAAAGTCGCGACAAACCCAGTTTGCCATTTCGAGAGTTTTATCGGAAGCGTTTATAGTCACATGCCCGTATCCAGGAGGAACAAGTACTAAATCTCCTTTTTTTGCTTTTATGACTACGACATCTAGAACAAAATCTTCCTCTCCACTTTTCACCTTTTGCAGAAGATAAGTAGCAGAACCTTCAAGTACCTGATAAATTTCAGGATAGTAGGCATTTGTTCCTGGAACACGCGGATGGTAGTGGCCTACAGTTTTAATATATTCAGATCCAAGCATTGCGGGAGGAATTACAGTAATGTCATACCTCAGGTGATGAGCTTTAATTGCTTCAAGTTCAGAGTCACTTTTCGCAAGGTCCCTGAACATGTAGTACACATCCCGATTTCGTACCTCTGTTTCTTCAAACCACTCCTTATCAAACACCACATCTTCCATATCATGGAGTCTTCGGACATCTGCCACAGAGACTTTATCCCCGAACTTCATTGTAACTTCCATCGAGTTCCCCTTTCCTACCAGAGCATATAGCTAATATTCAGATTACAAACAAGAATTTACTATAAAGGCGCCAATACATTACCAGAGTCGACTATCAGGAACAGCACTATAAGTATAATAAAGTAACTGACGGAAATACTACTGCAGCCTGATTTTTTACCTCTTGCTATTTGAAACCTGAAAGATAATACCTCTCAGGCATTCAGAGCATTTTCAACCATTTTAGGGTAAGTAAGCTCTATAATAGTTTTCAGATTAACTGTATCTTCTCTGTTGTATTTAATAAGTGTATCCAGAGCTTCACGATCTCCTTTCTCATATTTTTTCCAGAGCCTCACGGCATCAAAACCTGTTATGCCCTCAGTACCGTCGCTTCGGGTGATCCCGAGTAGTTTTTCAATGTTTTTTAAACCTCCACTGTACCCTATTCGCCTTAAGGGGTACATAAGGTCTATATGGAGCTGATTGAACTCAATTTCGGGAAATTCGGATTTTATGAAAGGTAAATCAAAACGGGCACCATTGAAGGATACAAGTAGCCTGTATTTTGAGAACTCTTCTACAATGTCATCAAGGTTAATATCTTTTATATACGTTTTTGATTCTTTTCCGTTGTAGATTCCCACAATAGTTATTTCATCTCGGGACTTAGAAAGTCCCGTTGTTTCGATGTCTACAAATGCAGCAGAATCGGAAAATAAGGAATATGCCCTCCAGTGCTCGGCAGAAGGAAGGCATTGTGAGAAAAAACAATGATCTTTTGCTGCAAGGTGCTCAGAAGATATCCTCACCCCTTCACAAATTCTGGCCTTTCGTGATGAAGGTATAGAGATCCGGTCTTCCATTTCAAGAAATTCTTTCCAAGTATGTATACCTTGAGCCCAGATTTTTCGTTCAAGGCCCTTTCCTACACCCGGAATATGAATGTATGTATTATTCAGCATATTTCCCCTGAACCAATTGGGGGTAATATTTAATAAAAATACTGCATGAAACTGGAAGTGTTCTAAAGAGAAAAACAACAAATTCAAGAACTAGATATAGTATAAAGTGCGAACACAGATATAACAATAGTGGCTGAAAGATGATAAAGAGTCACGTTACAGGATAAATTTTTAAAGATGGAAAGTCCAAAACTATTCAAAATAAATTATATAATATAGGTGTGCAGTTAATGGCTAAAATTTCCGTGATTGGTGCAGGAAACGTAGGGGCAACTACAGTCCAGCGACTAGCTGAACTTGAACTTGGCGAAATTGTCATGACGGATATTGTGGAAGGACTACCGCAAGGAAAAGCCCTCGACCTTATGCAAGCAGGGGCAATAAAAGGTTATGATACGTCAATAATTGGGACCAATGATTATGCAGAGATCGTAGACTCTGATCTTGTAATAATTACAGCAGGGATTGCAAGAAAACCCGGAATGACTAGGGAAGATCTGATTAAAACAAATTCTAAAATAATAGCAGAGGTTTCCAGAAATATTGCAAAGTATGCTCCGGACTCCGTAGTAATTAATGTCACAAATCCACTTGACATTATAACGTACATAGCTATGAAATCAACAGGATTTGAGACAAAGAAAGTATTCGGAATGAGCGGAGTTCTGGATTCGGGACGTTTTGCAAGCTTTATTGCAGAAGAACTGAAGTGCTCGAAAAAAGATGTTCAGGCAATGGTTATAGGTGGTCATGGAGATCTGATGGTGCCTCTTCCTCAATATACAACAGTGTCAGGAGTTCCACTCACGGACCTGCTTCCAGAGGACAGAATTGCCAAGCTGGTAGAGAGGACAGTAAACGGAGGAGCAGAGATCGTAGAGCTCCTTAAACAGGGCAGTGCTTTTTACGCACCTTCAGCGGCTATTGTCTCAATGGCGGAAGCCGTTATTAAAAATTCGAGGAGAATTTTGCCTGCTTCGTCTTATCTTGAAGGACAGTACGGGCAGGAAGGTATTTACTTCGGTGTACCCGTAAAGCTTGGGGCATCAGGAGTAGAAGAAATCCTTGAACTCAAGCTAGAAGAAAGCCAGTACGAGATTCTCAGAAAATCCTCAGAAACTATTCGAAACACGATTTCACAGCTAGAAGTATAAAGAAATAAACTGGAATAAGAGATAAACTGAGATTCAAAGGGGATTAATCAGAATAAAAAGAAAGGTTATATAAAAGACTGAAGAGTTCTGATCACAGGTAACCCAAAAATTTACCTGTGAGCCAGAAAAATTCTCAAAAAGGTATCTTCTCATTCTGGACAGTTGCAGGAAAAAGGTAAGTAAGCTGTAGCCTTTGAGTAAACAAGAGTAAAAACAGCTTAACACTTTTAGAACTCCCTCTTCTTAGTTCAAACATCGGACAAAGAATTTAACAAAACGAGACCATTTTTATCTCTCGCTAGTTAAAATAAGGGGATTTATTATAATAATGATTAAGATTCCATTTTACCTGAAAATGTGAGATAAAACTAGAGATGACATAAGTTAGCAAAACTGTAAGATATATAAGTATGTTTTTCATATAAGATTAGGATAAAGATTTAAATTAATTTACAAAGCAGGGATATGATGCGCGCAGAACTTACATCACTTTTTGGTTTAAACGTGTACACAAACGCTGGTGTTTATGTAGGGAAGTTGCAGGATCTCGTAATTGATATAGAAGATCAGAAAATTACCGGGCTTGCTATTTCGGATATCAATAGGGAACTTTTTGACCTGACTACCAGGGGCGTAATTATTCCTTACAGATGGGTTATAACGGCAGCAGATATCATAATAGTAAGAGATGTTATCCAGAGATACAAAAAGCGAAAAGAAGATTAAGTTAATCTGAAAAGTACATGAAAGACCGGGAAATTTATGCTGAGATGCGCTGTATCCCTCCGGTGGTTGTGCGCGCGGACGGCAGGAATTTTAAAAATACACTTAGGGGCCTGGGCTTTGGAAAACCCTATGACCAAACTTTCGCCAGGGTAATGGCGGATACTGCTGAACTTTTTATTAAGAAAAGTGGTTTAAGCCCTCTCTTTGCTTACACTTTTTCGGATGAAGTTAGTTTTCTCTTTATGGAACTTCCCTTTGAGGGAAGAGTAGAAAAAATTGATTCTGTCACGGCAAGCTTTCTGGGAAGTGCACTTACGATAAATTTGCAACTTGAAAAACCTGTGGCTTTTGATTCTAGAATAGTAGTTCTTCAAAAAGAGGAGATTCCTGCGTATTTTCACTGGAGGCAACTTGAAGCCTGGCGCAATTTTGTGTCAGCCTGGGGATATTATACGTTGAGGGATGAAGGAATAAGTAAGGTTGAGGCTTCGAAATGTCTCAGAGGAAAAAAAGAATGGGAAATCCATGAAATGCTTTTTGAGAGAGGAATCAATCTTTCAACTCTTCCTGCCTGGCAGAGGAGAGGAGTTATTATTTCAAAAGAAGAATACGAAATATCTGGCTTTAATCCCATACTTGACAAAGAGACAAAATCTCTGCGTAGAAGGGTCACTCAAAACTGGGAAATCCCGAATTTTAAATCTGAAGAAGGCATGGCATTTTTACAGAAACTTATTAATAGGAATTAAGGTTTTGAGAATAAGAAAATAAAAGGAATGTAGAGGCAATGGACAGACTCGACCTTATAAAAAGAAATGTTCAGGAAATCGTAACTGAAGGAGAACTTGAAGAGCTTCTTAACAAAAAAAAAGCTCCACGTGCCTACGTCGGATACGAACCTAGTGGAAAAATCCATATGGGTCATGTTCTTACAGTAAATAAACTAATTGATCTCCAAAAAGCCGGATTCGAAATTACTGTCCTGCTTGCGGACGTGCATGCTTATCTTAATAGGAAAGGTACGCTTGAAGAAGTCCGAAAGATTGCAGACTATAACAAGCGCTGCTTTATTGCCCTCGGGCTTGACAAAGAAAAAACTAATTTTGTTTATGGGTCTGACTATCAGCTTGGAGCAGAGTACATGTTAAATGTTCTCAAACTTTCAAGGTCAGTGACTCTGAATAGGGCTCGCAGGAGCATGGATGAAGTCGGGCGTGCTATGGATGACCCAACCGTTTCTCAGATGGTATATCCACTGATGCAGGCTATTGATATTGCTCTGCTCGGAGTTGATATCGCAGTTGGAGGTATTGACCAGAGAAAAATCCATATGCTTGCACGTGAAAACCTAAAGAATCTAGGATTCGAAACCCCAATCTGCATTCATACTCCAATTCTTCTGGGATTAGATGGAACCAAGATGGCTTCATCAAAGGAGAATTTTATTTCGGTGGATGACACTGAAGAAGAGATCTATAAAAAGCTTAAGAAAGCGTACTGTAAGATCGGAGACACGGAAGAAAACCCAATTCTCGCTCTTTTCCGCTACCATATATTTCCTAGATACGAAACTGTTGTCATAGAGAGACCTGAGAAATTCGGTGGAAATATAACATATGTGAGTTACGAAGAAATGGAAAATGCTTTTGCAGCAGAAAGTGTTCATCCAATGGATCTGAAAAATTCAGCCGCAAAGTATATAAATGAGATTCTGGACCCTGTCAGGAAAGTTCTGCTTTAAATTATGGGATGGCCGGGCTCTTCTCGGCCACTTCAGAGAAAAAATAAGAATAGAACCTTTATCCAAAGTATAAGATATAGGTTCACGTAAAACTTGTTGCTTAAAATAAGGTACTTATTTTAGAAATGAAAGAAGCTTCTGGATAAAATGTTATATAGCTATAGATCATAGAATATTTAAAGGGTCGTCTAGCTATTCAGGGTGCTTTTATGAAATATATTTACCAGGACTCTACGGAACTGCCTGTACAGCGGGATTTCATTGAGGATCTGAGAACTTTTTTAGATATAACTTCCCGAGTAATCCCTCTGGAAAACTCCATAATAGAAATAAAGTGCAAGCAGAAAGAAACGCTTCATGAACTGAAGAGTAGAATAGAAGGAATGAATTATTTTGAAGAGAAGCTTGAGACTTTACTCAGAAAATTGGTAAATGAAGTTGATATAGAGGACATTATACCCTGCACTAACGCAATCCTGCAAACATGCAGCGAGAATCTCGGGAAAAGAAGAGAAATCCTCAAAGCTGAGTATACAAAAATAGAAGATGGTACTCCAGAGGATTATAAAAAAGTTGAAGAAGATATACTTGAAGTTCTTAGCAGGTTTTTAATCACAGGAGTTTACGGAGCTGAAAAGAGATTTGAACTTTCCATCAATACAAATAGCATTTCAGGAGAAATGGAAGGTTGGGTCTCGGGTTTGCAGTATCATTACACACTCACTTTTACAGAAGAGACTCTGACAGTAGAAAAACTACTTGGAAGCTTAAGCCTGCCAGGATGGACGCGGGCAGGCATCCTGAGAAAAGAAGAAAAAATAAAAATGCAGAACCTTTCCGAATTTCTTGTAACTTTTCTAGAGTATGACACTCAGAAAAACATACGTATAGCCCTGGAAAACAAAAAAGCAAACAGGAAATTCAGAATTGAAGGCGGAGATCACAGATATTTTGTATATGAAGATGATAAGGAAATCACCTCGGATAAAGAGCTTGGGGATTTCATTGATATGGAAAATCTGGCAAGAATTCCTGAAAAAATTCAGGCTTATTTCATGGCAAATATCCGCACCTACAACCTTTCAAAAGTCCTCCTTGACGAAGAGGATGCCATTTCTACCAATCAGATCTTCGATTGCCTGAAAGTTATTGCAGAGCAGTATGGAGTAATCGTACAGGAATGCCTGGCAAAAGGACACAATAAAGAAGAGATAACCATCAAAATGGAAAAAGCTGATGGCACACGGACTGAGAAATATATAACAAAGACTGAAATCTACACCCAACTGGCAGAGGTCGGAAGTGAAGGCATTGAGATTGCTGGAATACTTGGTGTTGATAGCAGAACTCAAATAAAAGATAAAAAATACCTGATTGTCTAAAACTTTTCTTGCACTTTATTTTTAGAGATAGGACTTACGCACTTGAGGACCAAAATCAATTACGTCAAAGATTGTGGATTAAAGTCATGCTTTAGACATTTAACGGTTTAATACTGCTGATTCTTCAGTTCAACTACGTAAGTCCTAATCTATTAGACTTCAAAATGCAAGTAAGTTTGCAGATTCAATAACAGTAGAAGATTGTGAGGTTGACGGCTTTTATCCCCCACCTACCAGATAG
>NZ_LZPK01000059.1:0-14103 GCF_001729375.1 Methanosarcina sp. A14
TATTCTTGTTAGGAATTGTAGGAAGGCTCTCTGTTTTGTGATGTTCATTGGATCGAATCATACAAAACAGAGAGCACTTATTTTTATGTAACTGTCAAAGTCAGGATTCATATGCACATTCGGACTCCTGGAGTCAAAAAATGAATAAATTATTTCTGCAATTTATGCTTTTTTGGGAATCCTTTTTCTGGCAGTCCTGCTTTCAAAACCCTTTCGGTCAAAGCTTGCGAGTTTCCAGACAGATATGAACATGGTTGCAATCTCGTTTTTAAGGTCAGGAATAACTCTGATAACCCGGCACAACTCGTTTTCGGAAGAGGCCTATATGGGCTTTTTTAATCTTGTCTTTCTTAGGCTTCTGGTTTTGCTCCTGTATGCAGGGTACTTCTGCAACAAAATACTCCATTGCTATATTTTCATGGCCCATCTGTCGTAGTACAAGACTTACTTTCTTCCGATACTCTCCCAGATCCTTAAACGTAGAAAATACAAATTTATAGTCTATTTTGTCCACTAATTATCTAGCTAATCTTTCCTGAAATAAAAGTGTGAGGTAGTTAAATCTTTTGAATTTGTTTGATTTTTAAAATTACCTCTCATGCCCTTCTTGTAGCATGGACGAAAATACGTTAACCTTACAATCCATGACCAGAGGTTGCCCAACCAAAAGCTATTTAATTAGGCAATGACTAACTAACGACTAAGATCCAGCATGACAGAGAAAAAAGAGCATTTATTATTAGTCTTTGAAAACCTGTTCAAAACCCAAAGAGAATGCTCCTGTGATATCCTCTCTGAATGTGGGTTATCAGATATCACTGTAAAACAGATCGGATATCTGAAGCTTATTGATGATAATGGGGACGTGACTTTTAGCAGGCTTGCTAGGATCACTAGAAACTCAAAGCCAACCATCACAGAGATGGTGAACAAATTCGTGAAAATGGACTGCGTGTACAAAGAAAAGTCCTCAAAAGACGGAAGAATTTTTTACATTCGCCTGACGGAAAAAGGACGGAGAATAGCTCGTGCCGAAGAAAACGCATTGTTGAGGGTCATTGAAAAAATGGCAGATTCTCTGGACGAGAAAGAAATTGACACGCTTATCGACCTCCTGGAAAAGGTGTGGTAATTTTTTTTGTTCGGCGAAAAAGTTAGGTTAATTCAAACTAAATAATTGGACTAACCTGGAAAACAGAGATAACAAATTTAGAAAAATGAGACGATTGACAATGTATCCAGAACAACCCGATGAAACCAGAGAAAGCATCGTAATGCCGCTTTTTGAGGTAGTTGTCTACCCAAAAAGCCGGGCCAAATTTCTTGCTGACAAAGTCACAGGGGAAATACTCCTAAATGACATGAAAAACGCCGAATCTGTATCTGCCATCGGGCTGACTGTAAAGAGCGGCACAAAGGCTTCAGAACTATCCGAAGAGAACCTGTATAAGATTGGAAACTTGCTTAAGATTACATATGTACAGCCTGCTGATGACGGATATCTCGTTGTCGCAAAGGCTATCGAAAGGGTAGAGGCTATATCTCTGTATCGGAAGAATGGGCTGTTCTACACAACTTACAGGCCTGTCCATGATCTGCCGGATTTCGATGAGGACGCTGAAACTGAGGTACTGGCAAATATAAAAAAGACAATTCACGAGATCAGTGCCCGGTTCCAGGGTTCTGAACAATTTACCAAGTCAATCGATAAGATGGACTCCATTGACCAGATAATGGGATTTGCCATGCCGTACATACCCGTAAAACTTGCCGAAAAGCAGAGACTCCTGGAGCTTGCCTCGGTTCGCGAAAGGTATCTTCTGTTCCTTCACATTCTGACAAAGCATAAAGAAAATATCAATCTCCAGATCGAAATGGCAAAAAAAGTCACTGACAAAATAAGCAAGTCCAATAGAGAGGCAATGCTCCGTGAGCAACTGAAAGTGATTCAGGAAGAGCTCAACGAAGGTGGTGACTCGGTTTCAGGCGATGCTGCATACAGGGAGAAAATTGAAAACTCAACTATGCCTGATGAGGTAAAAAAGAAGGCATTTTCCGAATTAAAGAAACTAGAAACCGGAGGCAGTCACAATCCTGAAGCCCCTGTTATAAGGAATTATCTTGACCTCCTGCTCGACCTTCCCTGGGTAACCGAGGAGAAAAAGAGCATCGATATTGAAGAAGCCCGTCGTGTGCTTGAAAGCAACCACAACGGACTTGAAAAGGTTAAGGAGAGAATAATCCAGCACCTGGCAGTTATGAAATTAAAACACGAGAAGCAGGGCTCAATTCTGCTCCTGATTGGACCGCCCGGAACCGGTAAAACAAGCCTTGGGAAAAGCATTGCAGATGCTTTGGGCAGAAAATATGTCCGGATCAGCCTCGGAGGTGTCAAAGACGAAGCCGAAATCCGGGGACACAGGCGGACATACATCGGTGCCCTTCCCGGAAGGATTATTCAGGGTATGAGAAAAGCAGGCACGAAAAATCCTGTGTTTATTCTTGACGAAGTTGATAAGCTTTCAGCTTCTTACTCTGGAGACCCGGCAAGTGCTCTCCTGGAAGTCCTTGACCCTGAACAGAACAGCACGTTCTCAGACCACTATCTGGAAATCCCATATGACCTGTCCGATGTCCTGTTCATAGCTACAGCCAACTCTATGGCAAGTATCCCCTGGCCGCTTCTCGACAGGATGGAGACCATTGAGATCTCAGGTTACACAAAGAATGAGAAACTTGCAATTGCAAAAGATCACCTGGTGCCCTGCATACTGGAAGACCACGGCCTTGATGCAGAGAAACTTAAAATTGAAGATGAAGCCCTGAAAGTAATCATCGATAAATACACTCGCGAAGCCGGAGTCCGGGGGCTTAAAAAGCAGCTTGCTAAGACTGCAAGGTTTGTGTCTGAAAAGATCGTGTCAGGCAAGGCCGACCTTCCTTATGTGGTCAGGGCGGATATGCTCAAAGAAATTCTCGGAAAAGAGATAATCCGGCAGGAAGAAGCCAGAAAAGAAAATGTACCCGGCGTGGTTACAGGACTTGCATGGACGCCTGTGGGAGGAGATATTCTCTTCATAGAAGGCACATTTATGCCAGGCAGTGGAAAACTCACACTTACAGGCCAGCTTGGGGATGTAATGAAAGAGTCTGCAAAGATATCGTTGAGCCTTGTAAGGTCACGGCTTGCAAACACTGCAAACAGCTTTGACTTCACTTCAAGTGATATTCACATCCATGTACCCTCAGGTGCAACCCCAAAAGACGGCCCGTCAGCAGGCGTAACCCTCTTTACCGCCCTTACATCCCTGATAATCGGAAAAGCGGTTGACCCCAAACTTGCCATGACAGGGGAAATAACGTTGAGCGGTGCAGTACTGCCTGTTGGAGGCATAAAAGAGAAAGTTCTGGCAGCCCACAGGGCAGGCATAAAGAAGATAATCCTGCCAAAAGAAAACGAAAGAGACCTTGAAGATGTGCCTGAAGATGCCAGAAACAAACTTCAGTTCGTGCCTGTGGAGACCATCGAAGAAGTCTTGAGAGAAGCCTTGGATATTGATCTACCCAGGCCGGTAGTACCATCCTTATATCCTGGAAGCAGTTATGCACCTGCGCATAGTGCATAAACGTTAAGAAATGCAGGATTGGGATTACAGTCTCCAGACCATAATACCCATCCAATTTTTCCTCCTGATTTTTCCTCCTGATTTTTCCTCCTAATTTTTCCTCCTGATTTCTTTCTAATTTTTTCTCCCAGTTTTTTACACAAACTTTGAGAAAACGGCCTTTTTCGTCATAGAAAAACATGCAAAATGGCATCGAGAATGAAATTATTGTTTTAATTAACTTAAATTAACTAGGTTATATTCATCAAACTCAGGAAAAAAACGGCTCTTTTACGGCTCTGGACTGTTGTTAGAGTCTAATTTACAAAACCGGAACTCTGCCAAAGCCAAAAAATCAAAAATCGCCATTTTTGAAGTTAAAAACACAAAGATTAGGGGAGATAGATCTTAGTTTATTTTTTTGATGTTTTTTATTCAGGCAATTCTTTCAGTTTTACTGCATAAATTTTATAATATATAAAACATTAATCATGTAGTAGCAGACAATCAACATGAAGCACGATCAATATGAAGCAGTTAGTTATATTATCGATTCTGATTATAGCTGTGCTTTTTACAGCTGGTTGTACTGAGCCAAACTCTACTCAAGAGTCTCATGATAATGGCTATGTTGTCAATACAACCGAACTTGGGCAGATAAATACATCCCTTGAGGAAGGTCCGGTTTTTTTGAAACTCGGCGCTGAATGGTGTGGGCCATGTCAGAAAATGGAGCCCATCCTTCAGGAACTGGCAAATAAATATGAAGGAAAAGCAACGATCATGTCCGTAGATATTGACCAAAGCCCTGAATTTATTGAGTATTTTGGAGTAAACTCTATTCCTGACTCCTGTGTGATCATAGGTATTGAAAACGGGGAATACGTATATATGCAAGAGGCTGGAAATGCCAGTAAGGACAGGTTCACGGCCAGAATTCTTGGACTCAGGGATGAGCAAGAATTCGAAAAAGTTCTGGATCTAGCGCTCCAGAAAGAAAAGGTCAAATCCAAATAAAATCCGTTTTTTGCAGTAAAATTTCAAATTTCATAATTTTTCATGCTATCTATTTTTCCGCAAAGTATACATTGGAAAATCACATCCGACCTGTCTTGAATACATTATATATAAGCCACAGTCCAAAGATACTGGCAATAACGAAACTGAATGTGCCAAGAAAAGGCACACCCCAAACAAGAGGTCTCATATGTGTCTGAATGACCAGAGAAGAAGCGACAATCATAGCAGAGATGATCAGACTGATAGATAACCGATTACTTGCAACGTCAATCTCGGACACCAGCTTTTTACCTTCCTCAGATTCAAGTTTTATATTTAAATAGCCATTTTCAGCATGATCAAGTATATGTGAAATTTTATTCGGGGCTTTTCGAAAGAGACGCGTCCAGCTTGAAATATTGCTATATGCCTTACGAGCCAGGTTTTGTGGATAAAAACGCTTTTTCAATTCATTTTTTGCATAAGGTTCGAGAAGTTCGCTAAAATTTAAATCCGGGTCCATTATGAGTCCAAAACCCTCAACAGCCACTATACCTCTAACCAGTAAGACTATGTTATGAGGCATAGTAACCTGATGATCCCTTAAGATACCTATTAGTTCTTCGATTATCATAGAGGCATCAAGCTTTTTCAGAGCTTTACCATAGTATTTGGAGCGAAAAGATTCAACATCCTCTTTCAATAACCTTGTGTCTGCATAGGAATCTATACAACCCATATCTCTGA
Organism: Methanosarcina sp. A14; assembly: GCF_001729375.1. NCBI lineage: Archaea > Methanobacteriati > Methanobacteriota > Methanomicrobia > Methanosarcinales > Methanosarcinaceae > Methanosarcina > Methanosarcina sp. A14. Next base: position 5,352 of record NZ_LZPK01000059.1, read on the forward strand.
GTAACTCGACGAATAAAGAACTATCTCCATTAACTAAAGCTACCATGCCATCCAGAAATATATCGCATACTTCTGAGGAAAGGTGACCTGCCATTCCAAAATCAAGAAAAGCTACGTTCCCGTCTTCCATTATAAGGATGTTTCCGGGATGCAGGTCTGCATGGAAAAATCCATCTTCAAATACCTGCTGCATGAAAGCTTCTATGACTACAGAAGCTATATTACTCCTATCAAATCCCTGTCTGTCCAGTAAATCCACACGGCTACTTTTTATACCTTTGATATATTCCAGCGTCAACACACGTGTGTTTGTATAGTCCCAGTAAACCCGTGGAATATGGATCTGACTATTCTCTCTGAAATTGTCTGCAAAACGGTCTGCGTTCCAGCCTTCCTGAGTATAATCTATTTCTGCAAGAATACTGCGAGATAACTCATCAACAAGCTCAATTGGTCTGTATAATCTCGCTTCTGGCATATGTTCATCAACAAGTCTGGCTATACTGTACATAATGTCCAGGTCAGATTCTATTACTTCCTTTATGCCAGGACGCTGGACTTTCACAACAACCTCATCGCCATCTTTTATCCTTGCCCTGTGCACCTGCCCAATAGATGCACAGGCAAGTGGTTTTTTCTCAAAACACTCATATAATTCTTCAATGGGATGGCCGAGTTCTTCTCTTATAATTAGCTCGACTTCTTCAAACTCAAAAGAAGGCGCTTCATCCTGAAGTTTTGCAAACTCGGCAGCATATTCCAGAGGAATAAGGTCATGCCTCATGCTCAGTAATTGACCTAATTTAATGTAGGTCGGACCCAGTTCCTCGAATATCTTACGTACTCTAACCGGACCTGAAGTATTGAGCCTGTCCACCTTATCTTTATTGTTAAACTTATAGGTCAAGTCCCTGATACTGCTCAAACCTATCTTTTCAACAACATATCCAAACCCATACTTCTGGAGAACCTCGATTATCTGGCCATATCGTTTCAACATGGCATAGCGATGAAGCCTTTTACGTATCATAATGTCATTAGCCTGGAATTTTTATGGGGGTTGTTAATTTATTTTTATAATAAGTTAACAGGATATATTATATATCTTTAGTTATCCCTATTTCAGAGTTCCTGTTTCTTATCTCGCTTTCATATTTTTCAAATTATTTACAAACTCTGGATTCCGGGAGATAAAGAAATTGCTTAAGCTTCAGGCAGGCAGATAAAGAATTTGCTTAAGCTTCAGGCAGTTTCATCACATCATTAAAGAAGTGTGAAAAAATTCAAAGGTGTCCACCGCTTCAGGAGGAAGTCCCATTTCTTCAAACATCTCCCTAAAAAATGCGCGATATTTTTTTTCAGGTATCGATTCTCTGACGCTTCCGACATGCATTATGATTTCAAGCCTGACCTTTCCTGAAGAATCAAGTTCAACTATATACTTGTTTCCTATGTACCTGTTACCTATGTACCTGTTCTCCTTATCATAAGTCACGATCCCTGCCTTTGGGACAAAATACCTTACTGAACCTACCTGGTTCCCGTCCTTTAAAAAAATTTCTTTCGTATCTGAGCCTATCTTGGGGTATCCATAAAAACCCAAAACGTAATTGTCGTAACTGGAATCATCACTGTTTTCCGTAAAATACGCATGTACAGCCGGAAAATCCGGAGACTCATTCACCTGTATTTCGGCGTCCCATGTCTGATTTTGTGCAGCTTTTTTCAGAGCCTCAAGATACTTTTCCGAAGCTTTTTCATCCGAGCCGAAGAGGAGCCCTAATTTTTCAAGCATCCAGGAGTCATCAGGAAATTCCGATAGCTGTAAAGGGGATTCGGGATCGGAATGGCTAAAATTCGAGACTGCAATACAGGTTTTAATCCCGGTTTCAGTTCCGTTTTCACATACAAAGACCATAAGCTCGGAGTCATCTTTATAGTTAAGCCTTATATTCTGCACAAGAGCAGCACTTCCGAAGTTTTCCCGGACTTCAGGGACATCTCCTGGTTCAAAGCCCGAAAAGTTTCCGGGCCAGGGCCATGAACCTTCTATTTCATAACCAGCTTTCTCCGCTTTCGTAAGTACGGAATTGTAGGCAAAAGACCCAATATCAACTTCTTCGGAGTAATACCAGGAACTGTCAAGTAACTCCATTAATAAGAAAGGGCCGTAGAGAAACAGCATAAATAGAATGAGTGGGAGCAATAATAATATTAGTATGGCTTTTTGCTTATTCATGAAACTCTCAACTCTGGAAAAGCGTCAGTGGACTGGGAGGCTGTTAGTGTCCCTTAGATGTAGAATCTTAAAAATACTGGAATTATAATTCGGAGTTTTTCATATTATTATATGAAATAGGTCAACTTAATAAATAATTTATACATTTCCACTACTGATTTAAAAAATTATCTATAATCAGAGAAAAAAGCGCAGGTAGACCAAAAAATCTATCTTGGAAACTTCCCCAGGGTTCAGCAGCCTGCCTATTGTGATGTTATTTGTGATGTTATTTGTGATGTTATTTGTGATGTTATTTGTAATGTTATGTATGATGTTATGTGTGATGTTATTTTTCCTCCTTATCTTTTCGGTTGAAATTCACTACTTTGACTTTTGAGAAACACTTTCTAAAAAACGGTTTTTAGTTCCAGATTTTCTGTTTCTGGCTATTGAGAGGATACTGTAGTAATCTGTAACGTAGTAAAACCTATAACTTTTCAAAGTTTTCAGATAAAACTCGTCCATGATCCTAATGATCTGTAACGTAGTGAAACCTATAACCATAGTGATCACATAGAGAAAACTAAGGTACTTATATTGCCTAAAGTGCCGATATTGCGAATACAAATGCAAAAGAAGTTGAAAATATGAGGTAAAAATTATGAAAGTGATAGCGATAAACGGAAGTCCTCGAAAGAACTGGAACACAGCTACCCTGCTGGAAAAAGCTCTTGAAGGCGCAGCTTCGGAAGGTGCAGAAACAGAATTAATCCACCTTTATGATCTCAACTTTAAAGGCTGCATAAGTTGTTTTGCCTGCAAATTAAGAGGTGGAAAAAGCTTTGGAAAGTGCGCAGTAAAGGATGAACTGACATCTATGCTGGAAAGGCTGGAGGACGTCGGTGCTGTAATACTTGGATCGCCAATTTACCTTGGAAATTCCACAGGAGAAATGCGGTCATTTATGGAGCGCTATATATTCCCATATATAACCTACTCTATTGACACACAGACATTTTATCCCAGAAATATTCCTGTTGGTTTCATCTACACTATGAACATCACTGAGGACCTTTTTGAGCTGGTTGGGACTAATAAGCTTATTGAGTCAAATGAATGGGTTGCAACAAGGATATTTGGGTATTCCGAATCGTTATGCAGCACCGATACATACCAGTTTGATGATTATTCAAAATACGCTTCGTCTATTTTCAATCCTGAGGAAAAGGCAAAAAGGCGAGAAGAAGTGTTTCCGCAGGACTGCCAGAAAGCTTTTGAGATGGGAGCCAGGTTTGTTAAGCTGCAAAAAGCTCTGGAGGCCAGAAGTAGAGTGAATGACAGAGATCAAAAAGGATAAAGCCAACGGCATTCTCTTTTGTGACAAAGTCAATTCTAAATCTATACCTTATCAGAACAGGCGAAATAATATAACTTTTAAAAGCGATTCCGCCAGCTTACCTGGCGGTGTCTTTTATAAGGGTTTTAAGACATTATAAAGTTAAGCAATTCCCTTTACGCCTCTTTTCTGTATAACAAACCATGCCGTAAACACCAGAGCTCCGCAAACTATGACCGTGGTTCCGAGCACAGGGATTTTATCCGCCCATTCCAGAGAGATAAACCACATGCTCACAGCCCCAAAGATGAAATAGGTAAAAATCAGCAGGGAAGAAGCTGAACCTATATCCTGGTCAACCTGTTCCAGCGCAAGGTTATTGCTGGGAGGACGGCTTAAACCCAGGGAAAACGAAACCATAAACATGGAAAGAGCAAAGCTCCAGGGACCATGTTGTCCCATAAAAAGTAGGAAAATACCGCCCAGAAAAACTCCCGCAAATGCGATTGTCATCAAGTGCTTTGAATTCACTCTTCTTGTTAACCGAAGGCAAGAGAAGGCACCGGTCATAATGGCAAGGGCATTTAAGGCAAAAAAGTAGCTGTATTTTTGCTCGCTCAGGCCAAACTCGTTAATATAGATGGCAGAAGAACCTGCAATGAAGCTAAACAATGGGAAAAAACTGACTGACATGACTAGAACCATGATCATATACGGGGGATTGAGCAGCAATCTGCCGTAGGTATTAATGACCTGAGATAAAGGAGTTTCAGATACTTCTGGTAGTGTTTCCGGAAAGTGGAGAACGCCAAACATTGCGATAATTCCCATGAATGCCTCCATTAAGAATATCCAGTGCCAGGACATATACAGAAGAATCCACCCGCCAATGATCGGAGCAAGCATGGGGGCAAGGCCCATGATTACAGCTATATATGCAAGAATTCTTTCTCTTTCTGAACCCACGAAAATATCTTTTGTCATTGCCATGGATATAGAGGAACCGGCAGCAGCTCCTGCAGCTTGCAGTATGCGAGTACCTATCAGCATGGGAGCACCAGAAACAAAAGCACCTAGCAGACTTGTCACTATGTACACTGCAAGCCCGACAAGGAGAGGACGTCGACGTCCATAACGGTCAGAAATCGGGCCGTAGAAGAGAAGGAAAAGCCCATAGGTCACAAAGAAAAAAACCAGGTTCAAGTTAATTAGCGATAGAGAGACGTTCCAGCTTTTGGCCAGATCGGGAAGGGCCGGTAAAATCATGTCTGTGGTAAGAGGAGGAAAGGCAGACAGAAGTGCCAGAAGCGGCACGGTCACTTTCAAATTTTTTTGTATTCTGTCTTTAGAAGTATTTGTTTTTTGTTTGAAAGCCATAGCTAAATCCTTTATCATTATTGTCATTAGAAGGTTATAAATGGAAGTTATAAATGGAAGTTATTAGTCCAAAATATAGTTACAGATGCAACTATGTCGTATGAATACCGAAGGAATATAATTGTATATAACAGTTACGATAGTAAGAATGAAGCCCGGCTAATTTGATACTCTTTTATAACTAAGTCAAAAAAACAGAACCGGATGCTAAAATGAAAAATTATACAAACATGAATAATCTGAAAAAATACGGAAATCCACCTTTTAGTCTTGCTGTAATCCACGGCGGCCCGGGAGCTCCAGGGGAAATGGCACCTGTTGCAAGAGAACTCTCCGTTTTTGGAGGCGTACTTGAACCGCTTCAAACCGCAGTAACTATTGAAGAGCAGGTCAGGGAGCTAAAGGAAATTCTGGAAGGTCACGGCGACCTACCGGTTACATTAATTGGTTTTTCCTGGGGTGCAATGCTCAGCTTTATTTTTACTGCCCGGCATCCCCATCTAGTAAAAAAGCTAATACTTATCGGGAGCGGCCCATACGAAGAAAAATATGCTGCGCGCATAAAGAAAACCCGGATAAACAGGCTCGGAAAAGAAGATCTGGAGAACTTCGTTTGCCTGACCGAAACCCTTGATGATCCTTCAGCTAAAAACCTGAATGAAACCCTGTGCAATTTTGGAAAATTAATGTCGAAAACTGATACTTATGATCCTCTTCCCTATGAAGATGAAGTTCTTGAGTGCAACTACGAGAGCTTCAAAGGCGTATGGGAAGAAGCAAGTGAACTGAGAAGCCGAGGAAAGCTACTCAAAATCGGAAAAGAAATCCACTGCCCGGTAGTTGCGATTCATGGCGACTATGACCCGCATCCATTTGAAGGAGTTAAAGAACCTCTTTCTCGGACTTTGAAGGATTTCAAGTTTTTTTTGCTGGAAAAATGCGGACATCAGCCCTGGATTGAGAAGGAAGCAAAGGAGAAATTTTACAGTTTACTGAGGAACGAAATTTAAGTAAAAAAGGAAAAGTTGGAAAGAGGGACAACGGGAAAAAAGAAAAAACAAAAAAGGAACAGTAGGAAAGAGAATAAATAAAAAAAGAACAGTGGGAAAGAGCAAAGGGAAAAAGGGGAAAAACAAAAAAAGGAATAGTGGGAAAGAGCAAAAACAAAAAAGGAACAGTGAGACCCTTGATAGAACAATCTCAGTTAATCTATTTTATTGCAGCCTCTGCGGCACTTACGCTTCTTCCGGGACCTGATATTCTATTCGTAATTACTCAGAGCATTTCGCAGGGCAAAAAGGCAGGAATTGCAACAGCATCCGGCCTCTCTACCGGCGTACTCGCCCATACTACCGCAGCCGCAATCGGAGTTTCTGCCCTTATATATAAGTCTGCTCTTGCTTTTGAAATTGTAAAATACGCGGGTGCAGTTTATCTACTCTACCTTGCCTGGCACGCCTTAAAAGAAAGTGAAGAGCTAGTATCTTCGGCTCCTGTTAGGGAAACCAACACTTTTGCCCTCTACAGGCGCGGTATCTTTATGAACGTTTTAAACCCTAAGGTTGCTCTATTCTTCCTCGCCTTCCTGCCCCAGTTTGTAAACATAGGTTCGGGAAATGTCCCCATGCAGATGATATTTCTGGGAATAATTTTCATGGTTCAGGCCTGGCTGATCTTTTCCGCTGTTTCGGTTTTTGCCGGAACCGTTGGAGAAAGAATAATACAGAAGCCAGGAGTTGGTAGATATATTAACTGGGGAAAAGCCGGAATTTTTACATTCATTGGGATAAAACTTGCATTGTCTCATAAATGAACCAGAAAGCGATGAGAACTATGAAAAGTAGCATGAAAGTTAGCAGTTAAAACTGGCCATTGTTAAAAAACTAACCGTAGAGCCGTTATAGAAAACAAAATACGAAAAGCTTTGGTATACTTTCATCTTTAATTTCATCCGGATTGATGTCCAGCGAAGCCAGAGATTTTTTTAAAGCTTCGAGTTCCATTTTTTACTCCAAAATATGATAAAGGAAAATGGAACAACTATTATATTTATTATGTGATTAAAAATACATTACTGCTTTTACCCATACAATTTGAAGAGGATACCTTTTTTATCACTACCAATAATTGTAGGACAGTCTGTACAGGAGGGAAAAAGAGAATCATTTCTTTTTCTCTCTTCCTATAGTTCATTTTTCTAAAGCTAGCCGGTTTTTTACTCTTTCTTTGCTCCTAAGTTCTTCCTGCTAATTTTTCCTCTTTTCTCTTTTTCCTGATCCAGACTTTTCTTTAGTATCTCACTTGTTGGCTTTTTTCTTGTCCACACATTTCGCTTCGCTTTCGGCTTCTCTTCTCCCATTCTTTCTTCTTCCTCTTCTTCGAGAGATATTCCGAGCTTAGAATTCACGGAAGCCAGAGCTTTTCTAGCCTCGAAATTGTCCGGATCGATCCGGAGGGCTCTTTCAAGAGCTCCAAGAGCTTCTTCATTCTTATCCAGGCCGGAAAGGGCCATGCCTTTGCAGTACCAGGCATCGGAAGAATCAGGTTTGATTGAAATCGCTTTGCTGCAGGCTGCAATAGTTCTTTTGAATTTGCCAAGTTTTAGGTGGACAAGACCTTTCCCTATCCAGGTCTTTGCATTATCAGGGTTTATTTTGAGAGCAGCGTCATAAGCTATCATGGCTTCCACAGGCCTGTCCAGGCTGTAGAGGGCAAATCCTTTCCCCACCAGGACTCTTGCAAGGTTCGGGTTAAGCTTAAGCGCGGCGTCATAGGCTTCTATAGCCTCTTCATATCGGCCCATATCTGCAAGCACAGAACCTTTTGCGTGCCAGGCTCCTGCAAGCTTCGGATTGGCAGAAAGAGCTTTTTCAGAATCTTTAAGGGCTTTTTCGTGCTGCTTTAGTCTGCAAAGTACTGAAGTTTTGAGATTCCAGGTTTTATCGCTGTCAGGTTTTATTTCGAGCAACCTGTCAAAGACCTGTAATGCATCTCCTTCCCTGTTGAGCTGCAGGAGCACAAAACCTTTTTCGTAAAGGTAGTGAGGGTTTTCAGGCTCGATTTCAAGAGCTTTTTTAATCGCCTTTAGGGAGGCACTATACCTCCTATGCTTTAGAAACACTGCTGCCTTGCCAGCCCAGGCTGCAGCATCCTCCGGGTTTTTCTCAAGGGCCTTTTCGTGTGCTGCAAGGGCTTTGTCCAGCCGGTCATAAGCTGTCTCAGTGGTTTTGTCGGTTCTACTTGTTCTCTTGCTTGTTTTGCCTGTCTTGTTTGTTCTACCCGGTTTTCCTGTTCGTACGCTTCTATTTTCTTTAAAATCATTTGCCATAATATCAGTTCCATATGATTTAATTTAGAGTGATTATTCTTTGCAAAGAGAATTCGGTACACGCCCCAACTCCCCGGATGGATGATAAGTTCTCCGGGAAATCTTGTTTCAAACTCCGTTTTCTTATTTCAATCTGATCCTGTTATATTTTAAGTTCAGAGTGCTGGATTGCTCTACAGAAAAGAAAAACTTGCCTTTGAGTACAAATTTATCTTGACTTTGTCAGATTAAACAGTTACTCCAATCGTTGTTAGCGATTTCACTACAAACGATTTCTTTGGCATACGATGTCTAATGATGACGCTTTACCTTGTGATGTGACATAGTCAAGTTATCTATTCATATCTTTTTCATTTAAATGGTGTTCATTATAATAAGATACTTGTCAACTAGGTAGTCATTACAGGGTAGTCATTATAAGGTAGTCATTACAAGGTAATTATTACAAGGTAGTCATTACAAGGTAGTCATTACAGGGTAGTCGTTACAG
>NZ_LZPK01000060.1:0-10397 GCF_001729375.1 Methanosarcina sp. A14
TCAAAGTTATTGGGGATTGTTACGTCAACTCTGGATCCAAGGCGAATCATCCCAATGCGCTGTCCCTGCTCGATGTTATCATCTACTCGAGAATAAGAGACTATTCGCCTGGCAATTGTGCCTGCAATCTGCATGACACTAACATCCCCATACTTACTGTGGATAATAAACTCGTTTCTTTCGTTTCTTTCAGAATCTTTACAGAAAGCGGGAAGATATCCACCTTTCTTGTAAGTTATTTCTCTGATCTTTCCCGAAATAGGAGCTCTATTTACATGTACATTCTGGAGAAACATGAAAATACAGATTTTCCGGTCTCGAATGTCTATAACAGTGCCATCGGCCGGGGAAACCATATAAGTGTCCGAAACTTCAACCTTTCTTTCGGGGTCTCTGAAAAAAAGAACCATAAAGAAAGTCAGTGCCATTGCCATGTAAGCAACGTGGTTTAAATGAGAGCTGTTTATTGCTCTGGAGAGTATTGCAAACAATGCAGTAATAGACACAGCTGTAAAAAGCCAGGGTTCCGAACCTTTTGCAAGCATTTGTCTTAATCCCCCTCGGGCCTGCGCAGAAGAGATTTCAATTCTTTAGAAAGAATGACCCAGAGGCCATCAATCATTCCGAACAGTTCTGGCAGAATCCGAAGTACTGCATATGAAATTATAAAGAGGGCAATGCCTGAACCCGCCTTTGCGATATAGTTATGCGCAATTATAAAGCTGTCAGCCCCAAACCATTGCTCTCCATAAGCAACTACTACGAAAATGTCCCGGATAAGATTAAGTACATAGATCACGGGCACTGACACAATAAACGCCATAACCAGGCGACTAAGGGGAGCTCTCACTGCACCTATAAGCCCCATAAAGAGAGCAATACTTTCAATCGCCGTACAGGCGAGAATGATTTCTACTGTATACCCATTAAGTGATATCATATTCCAGGCTTTCATGTACGCAGGGATCTCTAAATAATGAAGAACCCAGAGAACTTGAGAAGTAACCCCTCCTATAATCCAGGTATTCAGAAAGGCGAAATTCGCAAACGGGAAATAAACAAGAGCTCCGAGTGCACTGGCACTTGTAAGCATCGAGGTTATGTCAAGGGAATCAGCCTCACCCTGAGATGAAAATTTTGAGTGCAGCACTTCTCTATTATTTATTATCCTTAGAGGACCTTTTCTGTACTCTAGAAACATGATGTATGCTACAAGTAGACAAAACAGAGCTACTACTATTGTTAAGAGCACATTGGCATAGTCCATAATTTCGAGATAATGAAGAGGCTGATAACTCCAGTGGATGGAAAATACACCCCATCCAATCCCTCCAACAAGTTTACGAACCCGAGAGGTTCTGGGGATGACGGATGACGCAACCATTAACCCGACTGCGAGCCAGAGTATACTTTCTATCATTTTTTACGCACCTTTTTTGCCAGAGGTAAAGTTTAGTTTTGAATATTATATTTCTTATTCTGAAAGCTCAGAAAGCCTCGGGCAAGTTATGAAGTTTCCGGAAAGCGACAAATGAACTTGTCTAAATAATTAATAAATATTTAAATAAGTTTCCAATAAGTCAAATTAGTTCATAATCGTTAGTATTTAGGAATTCAAAGCTTATGGATTTTACTTTTCATATTGATAAAGAGATGTAGAATTATTACTTTTACTATTACTTTCTATATTAATAAGGAGATGTAGAATTATTACTTTTATTATTACTTTTTATATTAATAAGGAGATGTAGAATTATTACCTCTATCATTACTTTCTATATTGATAAAGAAACATAGAATTATTACTTTTATCATTACTTTCTATATTGATAAAGAAACATAGAATTATTACTTTTATCATTACTTTTTATATTGATAAAGAGACATAGAATTATTACCTCTATCATTACTTTCTATATTGATAAAGAAACATAGAATTATTACCTCTAGATGTCAAGATCCCACGATACCGAGTAATTGAGCCTGCAAATAAGAAATATATTCCTATTATAGAAGAATAACGTTACAAACAAATCATTACATACATTTTATAGAAGAATAACGTTACAAACAAAGCATTACATACATTTTCTCGTTTGTATAAAAACATAGAGATTGAAGAGATTCAGGAACAGAAAATTTTTGTTTCGATAAAAGGGAAACATTTAAGAGAAGCAACCACATAAGGGATTTTTCTGCTTGACAGGAACTTGACTTACAATGTCAAAATTGAAATAAGATGAAGAATTTCTACGTTATGTATAATAATAATATTATTTCATTCTGGCGTTCCTGCCGGGAAAGCTAATTCAGAAGGGATTGGTGGCGGAAAAAGAGATCTCCTGGAAAGGAAATACGAAGGCGTTTTATGAAACCCAAAACTCCTAGTTTAACCGTTGATACCGTAATCCTCTTTAAAAACCGGCTTGTGCTTGTGAAGAGAAAAAATCCCCCATATAAGGGAAAATTTGCCCTTCCTGGCGGCTTCGTAGAAATCGGGGAAACTACAGAAAAAGCAGCAGTAAGGGAAGCTTTTGAGGAAACAGGCCTTTCTGTAGAGCTTATCAAACTTGTAGGAGTCTATTCCGATCCCGACCGTGACCCCAGAGGTCATACGGTTTCAGTATGTTACCTTGCAAAGGGTTCCGGAGAGCTGAAATCCGGATCTGATGCAGACTCCGCCGATCTTTTCGAGCTTGATTCTATTCCTGAACTGGCTTTTGACCACAATAAAATTATAAACGATGCAAAAAGTGATATTAATGCAATTCTGCCCCAAATGTAAAAGTATGATGTTTCCTAAAAACGGGAACTACGAGTGTAGAAAATGCGGGAACATAATACCTATAAAAAGTGATGAAAAAAGCTTTGTCTCCAAAGACAAGATCGATGACCATGAGATAGTAGTTCTGGAAGGTGAGCAGACTTCAGGCCTGCCGACAACAAGTGCAAAATGCCCAGAATGTGGGAATAATACTGCAGCCTGGTGGCTCAGACAACTTAGATCTGCCGATGAATCCGAAACTCGCTTCTTCAAGTGTACGAAATGCGGATTTACCTGGAGAGAATACGACTAAGATTTAATTGCCCTTCTATTCCCCCTCGAAGAGTACATTTCCCGGAAAAACAGCTTCATCAGGAGCTTCCTTTCTGCTTCACGCAGAACCTGAAGCCACCCTGAATTCTGACCAAGATTTATATAGTTATCAGGAGTTTGAATCTAATGGTTTTTCTGACTCCAAAACCCTGTTTGGTCAAATTCTGATAGTTAATTTTTTTAAAGATGAGCTGGAATTTAGGAATCTGTAAAGAAATTTATATATCTCAAGGGTAATAAAGAGTTTAGATTTAAATTTATTATTGGAGAAAAAATATGTTTAAGGCAGCAATTAATGCAGAGCTTCTGAAAGACGCGGTTGCCGCACTAGCTGTAATTGTAGATGAGGTCAGATTCAAAATAAACCCTGAAGGTATTTCGGTAAAAGCCGTTGATCCTGCCAATGTTGCAATGGGAATTTTCGAGCTTGGATCATCTGCTTTCGACGAGTATAACGCTGATGAATGTGAAATCGGAGTCGACCTGAACAAGATTACAGACCTACTGGGAATTGCGGATAAGAATGACACAGTCCGGATGGAACTTGAGGAAGAAAATCACAAACTCCTGATTGATGTCGGAGGGCTGTCTTATACACTTTCTCTTCTCGATCCTTCTACGATTCGAGCAGAACCAAGAGTTCCACAACTCGAATTGCCTGCCAAAGTAGTCCTTAACGGTGCAGACCTCAGACGTGCTGTTAAAGCTGCCGAAAAAATAAGTGACCATATGCTTATGGGAGTTTCGGACGATACATTCTATATGGAAGCAAAAGGCGATACCGATCAGGTCCGTCTCGAAATGGGTAGGGATCAGCTAATCGATCTGAAAGCAGGCGAAGCATGTTCTCTGTTCTCTCTGGATTATCTGACCGATATAGTTAAACCCACAAACAAAGTCAATGAAGTTACTCTCTCCCTTGGAAAAGACTTCCCAATACTCATAGATTTCGAAATTGCGAATGGTTCAGGAAGGATTTCTTACCTCCTGGCTCCAAGAATTGAGTCGGACTGAAATGGACGAGGAACATATTGCTCTTTACCCATTTGCTTCAGAAGTATCTGCTTATGTAGAAAGCCTTAGAGTCTCGTTAGAGAGTTTGCTTAATTCTCCAGCCTTTCGGAGATCTCGAGTTCGCGGGATGGAAAGAGTAATGCAATCCATCGAAGGAGAGATTGAAAAAACGCTCATAAAAGATGAAAGCTGGCTTCTTTCCGAAACTCTATCTTATCCTTTTGCTCAAATTCTGGTCGCTTGTGTAGATGACCAGTTATTCACCAAGCGATACGCACTTAAAGAAGCAGAAGCAGCCTCAAAATGGCTCGAAAAAGAAAGTACTGATTTTTTGCTTGAATTTGGGGAGGATTTTGGAATTCAAGCAGAAGCCGAAGAGTTAAAGTTCAGTATGCATTTTGCAGACTACATACGCTTTTCCTCCTCAATAAGGGAACCAGTCTGGAAATTAACAAATCGGCAGCTTAGATCCGGAATGGTCGTAGTTACGAAAAAAGACTTTGTAAGACTTCTTCAAGAAGCAATCAAAGAAAGAATAGAAAAATCATTTCCCATCCCCAAAATCCCTTCTGAAGTATCAAGTTTCTGCGCGCCTTATGTTGCTGAAATAAAAGATAAATTTGAGGTCCACAAGAAAAAATTCGGAACAACGGACTTTGGTGTAGTGGAACCAGACCTCTTTCCTCCCTGTATATCCCATGCCCTTGCAAACGTACAGGGTGGAGTAAATCTTGCCCATTCTATGCGCTTTGCCATGACCTCCTTCCTGCTCAGTGTGGGAATGTCAGTAGATGAAATTCTTAACCTTTTCAATGTATCTCCTGATTTTGACGCTGAAGTAACCCTTTATCAGATAGAACATATCGCAGGCGCAACAGGAAACGTATACAAACCTCCTGCATGTGACACCATGAGAACCTATGGGAACTGCATAGGTAAAGACCGATTGTGTGAAAAAATCAGTCATCCTCTGGCATACTACGAGAAGAAAATATATCTGAAAAATAAAGAAAAGGAAATGGAAAAAGAGAAGGAAGAAGAAAAGAAAAAACAAGAAGAAAAGGAAGAGGAAAAGGAAAAACAAGAAGAAAAAGGGAAGAAAATAAAAGAGGGAAAGAAAACAAGAAAAAGGAAACAAAAGAAGAGAAGAGAAGTAAAGGAAAAACAGGAATAAAATGAAAGAATACAATAACTGAGTACATCGCTGAAAAATCAGCAATAATCTAAGTATTCATTCATCTAATGGTCTTTGGTGGAAATCCCATAAAATGTAAAAAAGTAAAAATCAGAGAGATAATAAATATAAAAGTTATAATTATATAAAATTTATATAAATCAGTCTCTTTTAACTAGTTATTAACTTCACTGCTACAAGATCAATATCCTTTAAGACTAGCATCAAATTCTTTTGTGAGTCACGCATTTGATTGCACTTATGGTATTTCCTGAAGTTTTCGTGTAACCTGCATCGGAAGCTTTTAATGCCGCTAGATTCTATTTGTAAAAAAATAATATTTGACAATACTGAGTATTTTTCGGATTATGGGGGGAAAAGCTACTATTTTTGCAGTTCCGAATGCAAACAGAAATTCGATGCTCTAGAAAAAAGTGTAATTCGACTCAAACGGAATCTTAGTGAGAAAGAAAGAATTTCCTTTGGAAAGTTAAAAAAGGACATTATAAAACCAGGCATATGTACTCTTTGCGGAGCCTGCGCAGCAAGTTGAGAATATATAACGATAAAGCATGACGCACCAAAACTGGTAGGCCCCTGTAAAGCCTGCGGAGTCTGCTACTACCAGTGTACGAGAACCATTACCACAGAAGAGGTACTTATAGGGAGTTTCCGCTTCGCATATGCAGCAAGATCTGCTATTCCCGAAATAAAGGGACAGGATGGAGGAGTTGTGACATCTCTACTCTTGTATGCCCTTGATGAAGGGTTAATTGACTCTGCTGTAGTTACTACCCGCTAAAAAGAAGAGCCCTGGAAACCTGTACCAGTAGTTACAAGGAAAAGGGAAGAGATCCTTGAGAGTAGCGGCAGTATCTATTCTCATTCAATGACGCTTGAAGCTCTTATGAGCGCAATTAAACAGGGAATGAACAGTGTTGCGTTCGTAGGGACAAGCTGTAATATTGATGCAGTCACTAAAATGCAGAAAAGTTCCTATGGATTTCTACATCTCTTTATGAGAGCAAAGGTTCTCAAACTCGGGCTCTTTTGTATGGATACCTTCTCCTATGAGGGAATTAAAGCAGTACTGGAAAGTTATGGAATTACGCTGGAAAATGTAGATGCCATGAAAACTCGGAAAGGGAAGTTTGAGGTTACTCTGAAAGACGGAAAACAACAAATCTTCGACCTCAACGAATTTGATGAATATAGGAGCTCATCCTGTCGTTTCTGTACGGATCTTACTGCCGAAAACTCAGATCTCTCTTTTGGCGAAGTTGGCAGCCCAAGAGGCTGGACTACAGTCCTTACCGGTTCAGCCCTGGGAGACGAAATATTCAATGGAGCCGTAGACAACGGTTACATTGAAGCACGACACCTTACCGACGACGAACTTGAAAGAGTACTCAACTGGCAAAAATGAAAAAAGTCCAGATGTATGACCTCAACAGAAGGCAAAAAAAGTAACGACCTTAAAGACATATTCGGCAGCCAGTAAAAACTTACTCGCTGCCACCACAACTTCAAAAATTCCTTTTGTCTTATAAGATAGCATTCCTTAGCAAATTGAATAAAGAGCTTATCTTGACCATAATTCAGCCCTCTTGAGTGAACGAAGTGAGCGAAAAGGGCACCGTCCTCCCGAGACGAGACTCGGGTGAAGGAACTCGGGTGAAGGAACTCGAGAGCGGCAACTGATGCAGGAGGATGATGAATATATATTTATCCCATTAATCTATTTATATTATGCAGCAACCAACGGCATTTATTCAGGATTATTCTATTTTTGAGGGACTTTTATGATCACAAAAGAAGATGTAGAACATATCGGCTGGCTTGCTCGCATTGATATTAGCGAACAGGAAACAGTTGAACATATGGAAAAACTTAATTCAGTGCTGGGGTATTTCGGACAGCTTGACGAGTTGCCGACTGAAGATGTAGCTCCCACTTACCACGTGGCTGAGATTCATAACGTGTTCAGGGATGATGTGGAAGAAGAATGTCTCCCGCAGGAAGTTGTTCTTGAAAACACCGAACACAAACAGGATGGAGCCTTCAGAGTTCCGAAGATAGGCTGAGGAGGATTTTTAATGGCAAAGTGGATGAGTGTTGCACAAGTAAAAGAGAAAATTAAGGAAAGCTCAGCCGAGGAAGTAACAGCTCAGTATCTCGAGACTATAGGAAAGAGCAAAGTTAATGGTTATATAACGGTCTCTGAAAAAGCTCTTGAGCAGGCGAAGAAAATTGATGCTGAGGGGCACGATGGCCCTCTTGCAGGTGTACCAATTGCAATAAAAGATAATATTTCCGTAGTTGGACTGCCAAACAGTTGCGGTTCTAAAATCCTTGAGAACTATGTTCCGCCATTCAATGCTCATGTTATTGAAAAGCTTCTCGCTGCAGGTGCCGTGATTCTAGGAAAGACCAACATGGATGAGTTTGCAATGGGTTCCTCTACGGAAACCAGCTATTTTGGACCGACTGCAAACCCCTGGGACCTTGAAAGAGTACCGGGTGGGTCTTCCGGTGGCAGTGCAGCAGTTGTTGCAGCAGGAGAAGCTCCTTTTGCCCTTGGTTCTGACACAGGAGGTTCTGTACGCTGCCCTGCAGCTTTCTGTGGGGTTGTTGGACTTAAACCGACATATGGATCCGTTTCCAGATATGGAGTAGTGGCTTATGCAAACTCTCTTGAACAGGTCGGACCTCTTGCAAACAATGTGACAGATATTGCAGTGCTGATGGATGTTATAGCCGGTTATGACCGTAAGGATTCCACTTCAATTGACAGTAAAACCGAATACCAGAAAGCTCTTATCGAAGATGTAAAAGGGCTTAAAATCGGGGTTCCAAAAGAGTTTTTCGGAGAAGGTATTCATCCAGATGTTGAAAAAGCCGTCTGGAACGCCATACACAAATGCGAAGATCTCGGAGCGTCCTGGGAAGAGGTTTCTATGCCTCATATAAAGTATGCTCTTGCTTCTTATTATATCATTGCAATGAGTGAAGCATCCTCAAACCTTGCAAGATTTGACGGAACACGTTATGGTTATAGAGCAAGCGGTGAAAACTGGCATGCTATGGTTTCAAAGACGAGAGCTGAGGGCTTTGGGACAGAAGTGAAAAGAAGAATTCTCCTGGGAACCTATGCCCTTTCAGCAGGATATCACGACAAGTATTATTTAAAAGCCCTGAAGGTCAGAACTCTTGTTAAGCAGGACTTTGACAAGGCTCTCTCAAAAGTTGATGTGCTTATGGCTCCAACTATGCCAAACCCTGCTTTTAAAATAGGAGAAAAGATTGAAGATCCTCTTACCCTTTATCTCTCGGATGTGAATACCTGCCCGATCAATCTTGCAGGCGTACCCTCACTTTCCGTGCCCTGCGGTTTCACTGACGGTCTTCCAATAGGGCTTCAGATAATGGGCAAGCCATTTGATGAGCCTGCTGTGCTGCGTGCAGCATATACTTTCGAGCAAAATACTGATTATCACACAAAGAGACCTCCGGAGGTGGCATAAATGGTTTATGAAAATCCTGACGGAGTACGAATCGGGCTTGAGATCCATATCCAGCTTAATAAACTTAAGACCAAGATGTTTTGCGGCTGCTCTACAGACTACCACAATGCAGCCCCAAACACTCACACCTGTCCAATCTGTCTGGGCCTTCCGGGAACACTTCCGGTTCTTAACAAAAAAGTAGTAGAAGCTGCAATTAAAGTAGGGCTTGCCCTTGAAGGAGAGATTGCAGAAGAGACACAGTTCCACAGGAAGAACTATTTCTATCCTGATCTTCCCAAAGGTTTTCAGATTACGCAGTATGATTTCCCAATTGTAAGCAATGGAAAAGTCGTAATTGAAGGAGAAGACGGAGAACATGTGGTAGGGATTACAAGAGCCCACATGGAAGAAGACCCAGGCAAACTTGTGCACATCGGAAGTATAGAGAATTCAAAAGGTGTCCTTATTGATTATAACAGATCAGGCGTGCCTCTGATTGAGACTGTTACAGAACCTGATATGCGCAGCCCCAAAGAAGCTAGAAGGTTCCTTGATAAGTTCAGGAATATCCTTGAGTATCTGGATGTTTTTGACGGCAACCTTGAAGGAGCAATGCGTGTGGATGCAAACGTTTCAGTCCACTGGGGTACCCGTGTTGAGGTTAAGAACATCTCCTCGCATAAAGGAGTTGAAAAAGCTCTTCTCTATGAGATTATGCGCCAGAAGAATGTAATCCGGCGTGGAGGAAAAGTCTCACAGGAGACTCGACATTACGACGAAGGCAGGGGCGTAACGCTTTCAATGCGGACAAAAGAAGAAGCTGAAGACTATCGTTACTTCCGCGAACCCGACCTTATGCCTATGCGCATTACCGATTGGATTCCTGCAATTAAGGAGACTCTACCTGAACTTCCGGACGCAAAACGTGCTCGCTTCATAGAGCAGTACGGAATTACGGATATGCATGCAAAGTCTCTTACGTCAAAGATTATGCTCGCCGACTTCTATGAAAACGTCTGTGCAAAAGGAGTTGATCCAAAGATTGCAGCTACCTGGACGGCTGATGTCTTCCTTGGAGAATTAAATTACCGTGACCTTGAAATCTCTTCTTATGACGGGGAGAAAATAGGTTTTATCCACGCAAAAGACCCAGGGATAAAGAATTCCATTAAGGTTTCAGATATGGTAGAACTGGTTAACCTTTTTGCCGAAGGTAAAATCAGTGACAGGGCTGCCGTTGAAGTCATTCGAACTATGCTGGATGCTGCGGAGGAAAAGACCCCGTCCCAGATTATCGAAGAAAAGGGCCTTTTCAAAGCCGAAGACGACCTGGTGACTAAAGCAATTGCTGAAACAATCGCCGAAAATGAAGCTGCAGTACAGGACTATCTTGGAGGCACGGAGAAATCCCTGAACTTCCTTGTGGGACAGGTCATGAAAAAGACAAAAGGTACGGCAGACGCAAAAACTGCACGCGAACTGATAATTAAAGAACTGAAAGGGTAACCCTAGAGGGTTCACCTTTTTATTACATTTTAGTTTAGTTTGCATTTATTAATAAAGTATTCAGTTGTTTTCAGAAACTGGGATTATTCTAACTCTTATT
>NZ_LZPK01000061.1:0-12684 GCF_001729375.1 Methanosarcina sp. A14
TTAATTTCACGTGAAATTGGCGATCGGCGTGGTGAAGAAACTCACCTTGGCGACCTCGGTAATATCTATAATGATCTTGGTGAAATTGCTAAAGCTATTGAATGTTATGAGCAGGCTCTTTTAATTTCACGTGAAATTGGTGACCGACACGGAGAAGGAAGTCATCTGAATAACCTTGGTAACTCTTACTATCGTCTTGGTGAAATCAAGAAAGCTATTGAATATTATGAACAGGCTCTTTTAATTTCACGTGAAGTAGGTGATCGACATGGGGAAGGAAACCGGCTTGGAAATCTAGGCAACGCATACGAAGATCTTGGTGAATTTACTAAAGCGATTAAATATTATCAGCAGGCACTTGCAATTTCAAAAAAAACTGGATATCGGCGTGGGGAAGGACACCACCTTTGCAACATTGGTACTTCATACAGCAATCTTGGTGAATTCACTAAATCTATCGAATATTACGAGCAAGCTCTTATTATCTCTCAGGAAATTGGTGATAGGCGCAACGAAGAATCAATTCTTGGTAATCTTGGTAGTTCCTATGGTTCTCTTGGTGAAATAAATAAAGCATTTGGATATTTTGAGCGAGCTCTTTCAATTTCGCGAGAAGTTGGTGATCGACACGGGGAAGCCAGATGGCTTTGCAATCTTGGCGTTATTTATCTGCAATTTGGTGACCTAAATAAAGCAATTGAATTTCTCGAAATGTCTCTTCTAATAGGCAAAGAACTCAAAGATCCTATAATAATTGATTTGTGTGAACACCAATTAAACTCTCTTAAAAAACAAGTAAATAAAATTTAATTTCTTTTTCTGAAATTCTTCTCTCTCTATTAAGTTTTCAACCTCTTTTTTTCTTTATATATGTACTGTTTTTTTTCAAAAACACAACAAAAGATATATGTCTATCTAAAAACGTAAACCATGCCTATGGATTTCCAGATCTTGGATGCAGACTATGAAGTCATTAATGACAGCAGCCCTGTAATCCGCCTCTTTGGCAGGGGAGCGGACGGGAAGAGCGTTTGCTGTTTTGTTCCCGATTTTGAACCTTATTTTTATCTCAAGGCGTCTGGAGACCTTAATACCGTAGCCAGGCTTGTCGAAGAGACTTTCACGCAAGTTAAAAAAGTAGAAATTGTTGAAAAATTCGAGCCTATTGGGTATCAGAAAACAAAAACAAAGATGCTCAGGGTTACTACCCACTTGCCCAGAGAGGTGCCCGAGATCAGGGACGAGATTCTGAAGCTTCAGGAAGTACTGAAGGCTGAAGGCAAATGGGAAGTCTATGAGACTGATATTCTCTTCAGAAATCGTTTTTTAATTGATAAAGATCTTGGAGGTATGGTCTGGGTATCTGCAGAAGGGGGATCCGTTGACCCTGCAAAATATATCCGTACAAATGGTTCAGGAAATTCTCGCTGTGAAAAGTTTACATGTGATACTTCAATCCTTGCATCCGGGTTCAATAAAGTTGAAAATCTGACTCTCGCCCCACTGAAGTATCTGGCTTTTGATATTGAATGCCTGCCTCTTGATGGAGGAATGCCTTCTCCTGAGGTTTCCCCCATAATCATGATCAGCTTTTCTTTTGAGCCTGAGTATAAAGGACATAAAACCCTTGTGCTTCTGGCAAAACCTGTGGAAGGTCTGAATTCCGATGTCTGGTCTTACACGGACGAGACTGAAATGCTAAATCAGTTTTTCGAGATCTTCTGCGATTATGACCCTGACATTGTAATTGGATATAATCACCAGGATTTCGATATTCCTTACATAACGGATAGAGTAAAAACTCTGGTTTCAGAAGGGAAAGCAATAAACCCTGTTGTTGGCCGGGACGGCAGCAAAATAGGTTACAGAAAATTCGGGCTTATTACCCGCACCGAAATGAAGGGCCGGGTGGTTGTGGATGCACTTCCTCTGGTAAGAAGAGCTTTCAGTCTGAAGCAGTACACCCTGCGAGCGGTTTCAAAGGAACTCCTGAGCCGTGAAAAACTGGATGTTCCCCCTCTTGAAATGGAAGAGTACTGGCTCGATAAAGGGGAAAAATTCAAAAAATTCGTTGACTATTCACGCAGGGACGCAGAGCTTGCCCTGGAACTTATTCTTAATTTAAGACTCCTTGACAAATATGTGGCCCTTGCCCAGGTAAGCGGAAGTCTGCTTCAGGAAGTTGTTGATGGAGGCCAGACTTCGATGGTTGAAACGCTTCTTCTCAAAGAGTTCGGGCTCCGCGATAGAGTTCTCCTTCCAAAGCCTGATGATGGAGTTTCAGCCGAGAGATATGCAATGAGTTCCGACCTCAAGGGTGGGGAAGTACTGGAACCTAAAAAAGGCCTTCTGGAAAATGTGCTTATTCTTGACTACAAGTCTCTTTACCCAACTATAATGATGGCACATAACCTGTGCTATACTACAGTAGTTACGGGTGACAGGTCAGATGGTGTGACCATTAGACCTCCGTCGGGAGGAGAGTTTGTGCCTTCCGAGGTTTACAAGGGAATCGTGCCTTCTATTCTCGAAGATTTGCTTAACAAGAGGACAAAGACAAAGAAACGGATGAGGGGAGCCTCTAATGAAAATGAGTATAGAGTACTTGATGCTACTCAACTCGCCTTGAAAATCCTGTTAAACAGTTTTTATGGTTATTCCGGATATGCCAGGGCAAGGCTCTACAGCCTGACTCTTGCAAATGCCGTAACCAGCTTTGGAAGAAGCAATATTCTCAATACGCGGGAAATTATTAACAGCACTATCGGAAAAATAATTCTCAGGAATAAAACAGCTCTACTCCTTGATGAAGCAGGAAAACTTTCTCCCCCGGATAGAGTAGTTGAACTGTCGGTTGCCTACGGAGATACTGACAGTGTTTTTGTCCACTGTAAATCCAGCGGAGATCTCTCTCTTGAAGAGGTTAGCCTTATAGGTAACAGGCTTGCAAATATCGTTTCTGTGTCTTTGCCTGACCCGATGGAACTTGAATTTGAGTCGATTGCTAAGCGTGCCCTTCTTATTGCAAAGAAACGCTATGCTCTCTGGTTTTTTGAGCCAAAAAATTCAGGTTGGGAAGATAAGATTAAGGTTAAAGGCATGGAAACCGTCCGAAGAGACTGGTGCGAATTAACCTCGATAACTCTCAATAGAGTTCTTGAGCTTGTGTTGATAGAAGGTGATGTTGACCAGGCTGTGGAATATGTCCGCCAGATAGTCAGCAAGGTCCGGAATCTCGATCCTGCAAAAGACTCCGAGATCGTCGAAAGCCTTGTTCTCACACGCACTCTTACAAGGAAAATTGAAAGTTATAAAAACAAGCAGCCTCACCTTACAGTTGCTGAAAATCTGAAAAAAAGGACTGGGGTTGTACCTTCTATAGGAACAAGAATACCTTTTGTCATTACCGCAGGAAAAGGACTCTTTGTTGACCGGGCTGAAGATCCAGACTATGTAAGGGAGAACAATATCTCTATAGATGTCGATTATTATATTAAGAAGCAGATACTCCCTCCAGTGGAACGCATTCTTGAGGTTTTCGGGGTTAAGATGTCTTCACTTGACTTTGATTCCAAACAAAAAGGACTATTTGATTTTGAAGCTAAGAAGCCTGAAGTAAAGAAACAGGAAAAACCCTCTTCAGAAAAGGAAAGTAAGGTAAAGGTTCAGGAACAGAATTTATGCGAGAAGAATGGGCATGCATCTCAGAGTTCTCTCTTTGATTTTTGAACCTGCACTTTTTTGTTCTGATTTTGTGTTTTTTTAAGTGCTCATATTACTTTTACATCTTTTACATATTCCCAAGTTGGCTTTTAATCTCTGCTCTTTCTGTTTCTGGGCTTCAATCAATTTTTTGCCTGCTATTGATCTCTTATACCGATTTAACATGAAAGTACTGTGATTTGAAAAGTACTTTCATTTCTTTGTGCCTGTTATTTGAAGAGTTTCATATTTGTTTCCTTGATGCTATTTCTCTTTTTGTCTATTTTTTCTTTCCTCCCTTTATTTATACTTTATATAGAATCTATATATTATCTTATTTTATTTCTCCTATTTCATTCATACGTACTTCTCTATATTCTATGAAGCGAATCTTTATATATTTTTCATTTATTGTGCATTATACTGGAAACGACTTAGATAAATGCAAATTTTATTTGTTACTTATAGGAGTGTCTGTACACATGGTAAATACATTAAAAAAATATACAGTTCTCATATTATTGATGATTGGGCTCGTGTTCCTGGGAATTGGGTGTACCGGAACTAAAAATAATGAAGGGCCTTCCTCTGCAGAAGAAACTCCTGCAGGTGAATCTCAAAGCATTTTATTGAAAGGTTCAGATACAGTTCTGCCTCTTGCTCAGGCTGAAGCTGAAGAATTTATGAATGAAAACACTGGAAAAAGCATAACAGTTACTGGTGGCGGGTCCGGAGTCGGGATTTCTGCGCTCATTGACGGTGAAGTAAATATTGCTTCAGCATCCAGAGAAATGACCGAAGACGAAATTAAATCTGCTGAAGCAAAAGGAATCAATCCTGTTAAAACTACTATTGCTTCTGACGGCATTACTGTAATTGTAAACCCTTCTAACCCTGTTTCCAACTTTACATTTGACCAGCTGCGTGGTATCTATAATGGAAGTATCAGCAACTGGAAGGAAGTTGGTGGAACTGATGCACAAATTTCTGTGATTTCCAGAGATAGCAGTTCCGGAACTTATAAAGACTTCCAGAAAGACGTTTTGCAAGGTGACGAATATCGGCCTGATGCCCTTACTCAGCCTGCTACGGGAGGCATAGTTACTGAGGTATCTCAAAATACCAATGCGATAGGCTATATCGGTTTTGCATACCTTGACAGCAGTGTAAAGGCATTAAGCCTGGACAAAGGTAATGGGTCTGTAACTCCAACTGCAGAATCTATACGTAATGGCTCATACCCGCTTTCAAGATCTCTCTACTTCTACACCAATGGGGAACCCTCAGGCTTAACAAAGGAATTCACCGATTTTGTGTTGAGCGAAAAAGGGCAGAGCATTGTGAGCACGGTCGGGTATATTCCACTAAAAAAGTAAAGCAACCTCTAAACTAAATTATATAATAATCTAAGGGACAAAAATGCTAAGCAGAATTTATAAGGAAAAAACAATCGAATGGACACTGTTTTCAGTCAGTGTCCTTACGGTTGTTATTCTCTTCCTTATATGCCTTTTTTTGTTTAGAGACGGTTTACTTCTTTTTAAGGATACGTCTCTTATGGATTTTCTTACAGGAAAGTTCTGGTATCCAACATCCATAAACAGGCAGTTTGGGTTATTACCTCTATTTTTCGGATCTCTTATTGTTACTGTCGGAGCTATCCTTTTTGCTGTGCCTCTGGGAATTGCTTCTGCTATATATATTTCTGAAATTGCTAATCCAAAGGTTGCAGATTTCCTTAAGCCATTTATTGAAATTCTCGCAGGAATTCCTTCTGTTGTATTTGGATTCTTTGGGCTTGTTGTACTGGTTCCAATTATACAGAAGAGCTTTAACCTGCCAACCGGCCAAACTGCTCTCACAGGCTCTATTATGCTGGGAATTATGGCACTTCCTACGATTATCACTATTTCAGAGGATGCTATAAGTTCTGTTCCCGGTACTCTCGAACAGGGTTCGCTTGCTCTTGGGGCTACAAAATGGCAGACAATCTATAGAGTCATAGTTCCTGCAGCATTATCGGGAATTTCAGCGGCTGTAATGCTTGGTATAGGAAGAGCTATAGGGGAAACTATGACCCTTATGATGGTTACTGGAAATACTGCAGTAATTCCTTCTTTTCCAGGAGGCTTTCTGGCTTCTGTAAGGACAATGACTGCCACAATTGCGCTTGAAATGGGTGAGGTTCCTCAGGGAAGTACCCACTTCCATGCTCTCTTTGCGGTCGGATCTGTACTTTTCGTCATAACTTTCCTGATTAACCTGATTGCGGATTCAATTAAAAGAAGGTACAGATTCAAGGTGGATTGAGCATGGAGCTAAACGCAGAAGTAAAAGAAAGTGATAGTAAAGTGGCCAGGATTCAGGGAGGACTAAGCATAAGATTAAACGCAAAGAAAAGTGAAAAAATTGCCTTTGCGCTTCTTGGTCTCTCAGCATTGACAGTAATGGGGTTTGTGCTAGTCATTCTTGGTTATATTATTTACAATGGGTATAGTGTAATTAACATTGAGTTCCTTACTGAAATGCCCAGACTTATGATGACTCAAGGCGGAATCTACCCAGCAATTGTAGGTACCATATACCTCATCATAGGCTCCATGAGTGTGGCCCTTCCTGTGGGAGTTATGGCTGCTATATACCTTAATGAGTACGCAGGAGAAACTCGCACAACCTGGTTAATTGAAATGGCAATCAACAACCTTGCAGGAACTCCTTCTGTGATCTTTGGACTTTTCGGGATGGCGCTATTTGTTAAATATTTCGGTTTTGGTCCTTCCATACTTTCGTCTTCCCTTACACTTTCCCTCTTGATCATTCCAGTGATTATCCGTTCCACTGAAGAGGCACTGATTGCAGTTCCTAGTGAATACCGGGAATCATCCCTTGCACTTGGGGTCAGTAAATGGCAGACAATCAGACATGCGGTACTGCCGGCTGCTATTCCTGGAATCATTACTGGTTCTATCCTGAGTATTGGAAGGGTTGCAGGAGAAACGGCTCCGATTCTTTTTACTGGAGTGGCTTACTTCTTGCCCAGGCTGCCAGACTCAATCTATTCTCAATTTATGGCGCTTCCTTACCATCTTTTTGTGCTTGCAACGGCCGGGACAAATATTGCAAAAACCAGGTCTATTCAGTATGGAACAGCTCTGGTTTTGTTGATTGTCGTCCTCAGTTTGAATCTTATAGCTGTCCTGATTCGCAGGCACTACCGAAACAAATTAAAAATTTAACTAGAGTTTTGTTTAGAGTTTTGTTACTAATGACCTATCTGGATTTATATGATAATGAGGTTCCTAAATGACTGAAGGTATTCAAAACGTATCTCAACCTCAGATAAAAATAGATAACCTTAATCTGTGGTACGGGGAGAAGCAGGCGCTTAAGAACGTTTCCATGCAGATCCCTAGAAACAGCATAACTGCTCTTATAGGCCCTTCAGGCTGTGGCAAGTCCACCTTTATTCGCTGCTTAAACAGGATGAATGATCTTATTAATAACTGCAGAATCGAAGGTAAAGTTACGATAGAAGGCAAGGATATATACGGGCCAGATGTGGATGCTGTTGAACTTAGAAAAAACGTGGGCATGGTTTTCCAGAAACCCAACCCTTTTCCTATGTCAATTTATGATAATGTCGCGTACGGGCCGCGTATACATGGCGCAGACAAGAAAGATCTTGACGGCATTGTTGAACAGGCCCTCCGTTCGGCTGCGATCTGGAATGAAGTTTCAGACAGGCTTAAGTCTCCTGCTCTTTATTTGAGTGGAGGACAACAACAAAGACTGTGCATTGCCAGAACCCTGGCAGTAAAACCAAAAACTATTCTTTTTGATGAACCTACAAGCGCTCTTGATCCGATTTCCACTTTAAGGATTGAAGATCTGACTATGGAACTTAAAAAAGATTACACTATAGTAATCGTAACTCATAATATGCAGCAGGCAGCGAGGATCTCAGACTATACCGGATTTTTCCTTATGGGGGAATTGATTGAGTTCGGCCAGACCAGGCAGATTTTTCAAAATCCAAGGGAAAAGAGTACTGAGGATTATATTACAGGTAGGTTTGGGTGATTTATATGACTCGAGAACAATATGTGAAGCAGCTGGATCTACTTAAGGAGTCTGTACTTTCTTTTGGAGAAATGGTAGAGCTGATTTTCAGAGACTCAATGGCTTCAGTTATAGATCTCGATGTCAAGCTTGCTGAAAAAACACTTGCCCTTGAGCCAGAAATTGATAAACTTGAGGAAGGTATTGAGGTCTCGGTTTTTGATCTGCTTGCACTTCAGCAGCCTATGGCCAGTGATCTCCGGTTTGTAGTATCTACTCTGAAGATCACGGCAGATCTGAGGAGAATTGTGGGATTATCAATAAATATCGCCAAAATCCCAGGAAGAGTAGAGGGCGAACATGTAAAACCACTTATAGATACAAAAAAAATGGCAGATGCCGCTGCATTTATGCTTGAAAATTCCCTCAAGGCTTTTGAGACTCAGGATGTCAAACTTGCAAGAACAGTAGCACTAAGGGATGAAGAGGTAGATAAACTCTTTTACGCAGTATGGGTCGAGCTGATTGAAATGATGGCAAAAGATACAAGTATCATTTCGAGAGCTACAAATTTACTTTTCCTGATCCGTTATCTTGAAAGAATCGCAGACCACTGCTGCAATATCTGTGAAAGCGTAGTTTACCTCGCTACGGCTGAGAGAGTCAAACTGAACTGAAAAGGCTTTTTATCTTTTCTTTTTCTCTCTCATCTCATCTCCATTTTTCCTATCTTTCCTTTTTCGTTCTCATCTCTGTCTCTTTCTCTGATCTCTATTTTTCCTATCTTTCTCCTATCTTTTTTCCATTTCTATTTTTTTCTTTAGTTCTCTGATGTCGTTTTCACGCTTTAGATGATTTTTTTTCTCTGAATATTTCTTTTTCTCTTCAGACCATTTACTGTTCTCCTTGATGTCAGGTTTTAAGTACATTTATAAGCATATAGACGCCCATGCCTGATATTCTTATTAAAAATACAAGGATTTACTACAATAATTCGCTTCAGTCTGCTGAGATTATTATTGAGGACGGTAAAGTTACTAAAATAGGAAAAGATCTCAGGGTTTCAAGCTCAGACATGATAATTGATGCGGGTGGGGCTCTTACCCTGCCTGCCGGGATTGACGTACATGTCCATTTCAGGGAGCCTGGAATGACCTCAAAGGAAAACTGGTATACAGGATCGTGTGCAGCGGCTGCTGGGGGAGTTACTACTGTCATTGACCAGCCTAATACAGTGCCTCCTACGACAAATAGGCTGGCATTTGAACAAAAACTTAGACTTGCAAGGGGAAAGTCTATTGTCGATTTTGGAATCAATGGCGGGGTAACAGGCAATATTGAAAAATTAGAAGAACTCTGGAAACTGGGAGTTACTGCTTTTGGGGAAATTTTCATGGCCGAGTCTACAGGCGGGCTAAATATTAATGAGGAAACCTTTGAAGAAGCGCTTGCCGAAATTAAACGTCTTGATGCACTTGCGACCATACATGCTGAGGACGAGAAAATGCGTCTTGAGTTTGAAAAACTGTTAAAAGGAGATACTTCTTATGAGTATCACTCAAGGGTACGCCCGAATGCATGTGAGGCTGCTGCTGTTCAAAAAGCCCTGGAGCTCGTTTCCAAGTTGCAAGTAAGGGCTCATCTTTGCCACATTAGCACGCTTGAAGCTACAGGTATTATTAGAAAGAAAAAATATCTTGCAAGAAGGGAGAATAAAGAACCCCTTTTCACATGTGAAGTTACTCCTCATCACCTTTTCCTTTCTACACGAGATTGGGAAAGGCTTCGATCTTTTGGAAAAATGAATCCTCCTCTTCGGGGAGGCAACAGTATTAAAGCTCTAGTAAATGGAATTAACGATGGGACTATTGATATGGTAGCTTCGGATCATGCCCCGCACCTTGAATCCGAAAAGGATGTTGATATAAGAGCCGCTCCTTCAGGAGTGCCCGGAGTCGAGACTCTCATGCCTCTTATGCTTGCTGCAGTAAGAAAAAACATCCTGCCGCTTTCACGTATGATCATGCTGACAAGCTGGAATCCGGCAAAAGCCTTTGGGCTGGATCGCAAATCCAAAGGAAGGCTTGAAGTAGGTTTTGATGCAGACCTGATTATTGTAAATCCCCGCGAGCTTCGCCCTATAAAGGCCGAGTTCCTACACAGTAAAGCGGGCTGGACTCCCTTTGAAGGTATGGAAGGAGTTTTTCCTGAATATACTCTCTCTAGGGGTGAAGTGATCTGGATTGAGGAATCTATTAATGCAAAACCTGGGCGGGGTAACTTCCTCGAAGGCAGAGGAGAACGGTCTGAAGAGGATGAAGAGGATCTGGAAGAAATTGGCGAAACTCAGGACTGAGTCCCCGTCTCAGAATAAACTATGCAGATTTCTAATTGAATGTTTTGATTTTCACTATCAAGGTAGCCAATCAAAGTTATAATAAATTATAAGTTTCATCGGTTATTTTGTTGCGGGTATTAAGAAAAAACTTTAGCAAAAGCGGAAAATTGCAAATCAGTTTTCCAGAAAAGTTGAAATAACATTATAGGCCTTGAAATATTTTTATAATATTCTAAGGCCCTGTGAATCTTATATTCTTCTCTTAATAAAAGTCAACTGAGCCAAGCTGGGACTGTAGGAGTTCCTGATGCTTTTTTTCCAGGAACTTGTAGACTGCACCATGTGTAGCTCCATCGAGCAGCATTCTTATAGCTGTCCGAATTATAGTGTTCTGCTCAGGGTGCCCAAGTACGGATACGGTTTTTCCGTAGACTGAGATCTTAACGTTTATCAGGGTTTCTGCAAGTTCTCTGGTTCTTCCGTTTCTTCCTATTATCCGGCCCTTTATCCGCTGAAGTTCTTTTGGAGTATTAGCAACGTCGGAAAGGTCGATGACCTCAAGCATAAGCATCTCATCATCCAGAAGTTCAAGAGCTTTCTCAGGACTGAAACCTCTTCCTATCGCCTTTATAGTTTCGAGAACCCTAAACTCTTTTAGTGGATCTTCTTCACAGGTAATGTCTACCTTTCCGCTTTCGCTATCGATTTCAAGCTGACATGCAGTCTTGTCCTCGATAAGCTTTTTTGTTTCTCCTTTCGGGCCTATTATTACTCCGACTCTTTCTTTGGGGATTTTGACATACTGAGTCATATTATTCCGCCTGTATTTTTTTAAATAGCTCTTCAGGTTTGTCCTTTATCCCATAGCGGCTGAAGAACCTGAGTATATTTTGCACGTCCCTGTAAAGGAACTCCCGGGCATTAGGATGCTCCAGGGTTACGGATTGTCCCATATCAATAAATATGGGAGTCAGGTTGTTCGGGTCGATCAGGATATTATATTCGCTTAGATCGGCATGTACAAGGTTTGCTTTTTTATATAGGAGACGCATGTATTCTACGATGATATCAAAAATATTCTTTGCTTCCTCGTTTTCAAGATGCGTGTTTTTTAGGAGCGGGTAAGGTGCCTCGTTTTCTCCCATAAATTCCATGATAAGAATATTCTTTTCGGTAAGTATGGGCTCCGGAACCCGGACTCCTGCGTTTTTCGCACGTTTCAGGTTCTGAAGTTCCTTGCGTGTCCATGCAAAAATGATATCTCTTTTATTTTTTCGAATGTTTGTGAAGCGAGGATCCTTCATAATGTAGGCATCCATGGCCTTGAAGGTGCTGCTTGCAATTCTGTATATTTTTACAGCTAGCTCTTTATCTGGACCTTCGGCATAGAATACGTTTGCTTCCTTTCCAGTACTGATAGCTCCCCCCATTGCTTTTATTACACCCTTGTTGGATAGAGTATAAAGAATTTTAAGGGTGGGTACATCGAATACGTTTTCTTCTACTTTCAGCCGCTCGGAGTCCTTCTCCCTGGCCCTGGATTTATCTTTAGCGCTATCGATGCGCCTTATCTTCTTTTCCTGATCCATTCCCATATTATCCTTTTAGGTATCCTTTCCTCTCAAGCCAGTCTACCTGCGGCCTTGTATACTTCCAGATCACATCTGCCTTTTCGTTCTGGAATTCCCATGGCACGACAATAACGACGTCTCCTTCTCTTATCCAGGTTTTTTTCTTCATTGAACCTGGAATCCTTCCCATGCGAACGACCCCATCCATGCAACGGAGTCTCAGCCGGTTTGCACCCAGTAGACTCTCAACGGTTGCCAGGATCTCGTTATTCTCCCTGCGCGGTGTGCGTACTCTTGTAACGGTTTCTCCCGTTACGGGCTTGGCTTTGGATGTAGGTTTCTTTAAGTCTGCCAGTTTGATACCTCATTATGTGTAGTTCATATTATAGTTATATTTTCTATTTTTTATTTTTATACACTTAAATCCCTTATATATCATTTTTTCGAGTTTTAAGGCTATTTGTCTTGCAGCTTTCAACTTTCTGCTAATATTTTAATGCTGCGCTTTTCTATTCTCTTATTTCTCTCCTCCTATTATTATTTTTTTCCAAGTAATTGGGCAGGCGACAGGTATATATATCGGATATTCCTTTGTATGTTCCACGCGCAAAACAAGCGTGGATTGCTCTTGAATTTGTAATTCAAGAGTGAAAATCAGGAATTTTACAAAACAGATTTCCATTATTTATTTAATTTGTTTTTCTCAAATATTCCTGGACAAAAAGCTTTATATATTAAAACTGATGTATATGTGTTCCCTGATTCAGCATGAATTTATTGTGCTGGACGGTTTTTCTCATAGTCATCTAGTCAAGGTTTTTCCTGGTTTAAAAGGAAATAAATACCTTTAAATACTATGAACACATAACTATAATTTCCTGCATCATTAATGCAGCAATTACAATTCATTAATAATGGAGTCAGGTGTTTTTTCCTGTCTGACGAGGTTTTTGTCGGTTCGGTTAATTCTGGGCGGTGAGAGTTTTTCATAACATATCATCGCGAAACGAAAAT
>NZ_LZPK01000062.1:0-14555 GCF_001729375.1 Methanosarcina sp. A14
GCTATGGCTGAATAGTTACATTAATATTTAAATTCGAGTCTAATTTTTTAATGCCGTTTGGCTATTCTATTATTTTTAATTGTAAATAAAAAAGGTATCTGTTTTATCCTGAAATTCTTTCATATGTTGACATCTAGACAGTTGAAGATTTATCATTACTCAGTTTTTACTTCAACTGTATTAGTCCAAAGTATAAAATTCAGGCTCTGTAGAAATCCTATGTTAATAACTGAGTTCTAACTTTGTACCTCTGGTTCTTTGTACCTCTGGTTATAAGTATTTGGAAATTTCTAAATCACAGGATTTCTACAAAAGCTGAGAATATGCCTACGTCATTTCCTTACACATAATGTGGATAATTAGCTGACCATGTTGCAGAATCAGTTACAACTACAACTGGACATCCGGCATTTACCCATGCTGTGAGACCGCCTTGAATATTATATACATTCTTGTAACCGGCATCTGCTATCATTTGACTTGCGGCGCTACCCCGTTTCCCGGTATAGCAATAAACAACGATTTTTGTGTTTTTGTTTTTTGGCAGTTCATTCATCCGGTTAGGCAGTAACTGGTCTTCTGACAAATTAACAGGATCATGTGATGGCACATTTTTTAGTGGTATTAATGTTGCACCTTCAATATGAGAATAGCTATACTCTACAGGCGTACGAACGTCCAGAAGGAATACTCCCTTATCTTCGAGTATGCTTTTAGCCTGACAAGCCGTAACATTCTCATATCCACCTGTGACAGTACAACTAAGCTTAGGTGCTGCTCCTGCAATGCCCGGAGCAATTATGAGAAGCGCGATGAGAATTGCAGCAAAACCTGATAAGTATTGTTTATTCAAGCCTATTCCTCCACTAATACAATTTTTATTTTTTCTTTAAGCTCTAGGGAAAATATAAGGCCTTAAAACATTTTGAAACAACACGTTGTATAACGTTTTATTTCTTAAAATACCGCCAAATTTAGATCTTCCTTAAAAATACTTTTTATCTTATACAAAATTCAATTTTATTTTTTAAAAATTGTAAAATCCACTGAGTGGACGAGTAACAGTCTTTCGTAAACGTTTTTAAAACCTTCTATTACTAAGTAAAAGAAGATTATAACTGGAAATTGCCTTCATGATATTAAATGGTTTGGTTTACGGTCCAGCGAGCAAGAACTTACACAGTAAAAGATATTACCCTTTAAAAAATCAGTTTTGAATGAATCTTAAACTTTAAAGGTTTATAAACTTCAATGAGAATCCAATTTCAGTTAATACCGAAAAAAAATGACTATAATACTTTGAAATATTTTAAAAAGAATGATACGACTTAATTTTTGCAAAAATACCCTTATAACCAGGGAAGTAACGAATCGTTCTTCTCTTTTTTATCCTCTGCCCTTAAACCATCAATCTTTCCTTCTTCATTAGACATGTAATAAGATTTTGCAATTAGCTTTTTCAGAGCCGGTGTTTCTTCAGTGAGGTTCGTTGTATCCATGATCCCGTAGTAAGCTATGAAATAATCTTCTCTTCCTTTAAGGAAAGGTCTCTCGTACACTAGAAAATATCCCGAAGTCTCAGGGCTTTCATACTCTGTTGTGTTAAATGAGTGAGGCCCAAAAGTTTCGCTATAAGAAATTTTAGCTTCACGCCTGCGAATTACTTCCTTAAGTTCTGCACTAATATTTAACTTCTGTTGGGACAAATTGCCGTCTTCTTCTAGATAACGATAAAGGATATCTTCCCCTTTTAAAAATTCAGATTCATCGTCAAAATACCAGACGTTTATGAATTTTCCACCAGAATATTTTCCTGCATTACAGTAAGGGGAAATCTGCGGAAAAAATGACGTACAGTTATGCACATTTCCTTTCCAGGCTCCAGGTATGTACCATTTAGGCATTGATTCTGAAGGGGGCAGCCCTGGTCCGATTGAAATAACATCGAGAATAAACCATGTTCCAATAGTAGCAATTATTAAAAAGACTAAAAGGGCTATTTTCTTATTCACTTTCTTGTAGAACATTTGCCTGCCCCAATTCAATGAAACATAAATGTGGTTAAATTATAATCTGGATCGTTCTCATAAAAATTTGTCCCCTTACTATAAAGAATTTACTTCCATATATTATGCAGAAACTAATATTTAAGTTCGAGACTAACTTTCTATTTACTTGTTTCGTGAATAAATTAAGAATTATTGTATTATTGAAATCAAATTATTACTAAATTTTTTAATTTAAGTTTAAAACTATTCAGATTTACAAATTATACCTTAAATCTTGCAAATCTTCCATGTAATAATTTCTATGTTTTTAGGCTTGTTTCACCCGCATAAAAGCAAAAAGAGATTGAGTTAACATGGTATAGAACGTATAATTCTATATTTTTTGATCTACGAAGTTGAAGATTTTTATATTTCACCTGTAAGCTTTGAGGAGAGGGAATTTTGTTCTTGCCTTTTTAGGTAAAAGAATACTGGATTACTACAAACATATATAAACAACAAGGAATAGCTACAGGAAACATAGCACAAACTTTGGCTTTGTAGAGATCCTCAGAAACAACTAATTTCTGTGAATTTGAGCGAATAAGATGATTATTTTACTTATTTGTTTTTCAGCCTATTGAAGTTAATTTTGATAAGTTTTCTACAAAACCCAAATTTTGAAAAACGGGGCTTAATGCCTATTTTTGGGAGAACATCAGAGTTGGTAAACTTTAAACTGCTTAAAAGATATTTTGTTTTAGTAGCCGGATTGTTTTTTATGGGATTAGGAGTAGACCTAATCACAAAATCAAACTTGGGGACGTCTCCAATTGCAAGTGTCTCATATGTACTTAGTTTGATATTTCCTCTTACATTTGGAGTAACCACTTTTTTAGTAAGCTTCCTGTTCATACTTATTCAAATATTGATACTAAAAACAGATTTTCCAAAGGAGCAATATCTTCAGGTACTGGTAGGTCCGATTTTTGGTTTCTTCATAGATTTTGGAATGAAAATATTCGCTTTCGTAGATTCAAAATTTTATTCTCAAGAAATCATTCTTCTACTGCTTGGTTGCATTCTTCTTGCTTTAGGAATACGTTTAGAAGTTATTGCCAATGTAATTATAAATCCTGGTGAAGGTCTGGTGAAAACAATTGCTAATAAAACGAAAAAAGAGTTCGGGAATATAAAAATTATGTTCGACTGTACACTGGTTCTAACTGCAGTTGTCATTTCACTTTTTGCTTTTAGAGGTATAAATGGATTGGGAGAAGGAACAGTCATTTCCGCTATACTTGTAGGACACATTACAAAAGTAATTAGTACCGTTTTTAAAGATTTTAATGTTGGAAAGTTACTTGTTAATTAAAAATATAAAGGTGAAATCTTGACCCAATCCATTTTGTTGGTCGTGCATTAGTAGGTGGTTAATATTTTGTGTTTGATTATTTTTGCTCGTTGAGTTTGTTTTCTAGGCTTATCTGCTTAAGGTAATTGAGTGTACATAAAGCAGAAAATGAGAGCGAAAAGCGAATGTGTGAGTACTCTAGTGTCGAGTCAAACATAAAATGTCGTATAAAACCTGTGTTTGATAGTTTGATTTTTATGTGGGAAGATTGTTTTCATATCCGTTGGAATGATAAGTAATATTATTTCAACAAATTTTTGTTCATTTTTTACGATTCTATTTGACAGATTATTTTCTATCTCTTGATGGCCATTTGTATGATTTTTGACCAAATTTTTGGTATAGAATTTGACAGATAGCATGAATCTCAGATAAAATATAGATACTATCCAAAAAGTCAGGTCCAAAAGTGCTAAAATGAAATAAAAATCTCTACTAACTTGCCTTATAGTGATTATGATACTGGAAAATCAGAGGCAATTTGACAACGTTTATGAATATTGTCAATTGATTTTTGACAAAAAAGTGAAGCCTCTCACTAAATTTAATTTATACTGTCAAACTAAGGATAAAATTGATTGCAATTATTTGGGATCATTGAATCCTTGATGATTGATTCGACACTAGTGCTTCGATCCCAAAAATCGATTCCTTATTTCCCGGAAAAATCCTATCTTCGGATCTATTCTAAAGCCAAGTTTTATGAACCTATTTCAGAATCGCAGTACTAAGACCCCTTCACAGAACAACCTATGCATATTCCTGATCGGACTTTATGATTTTCACTATCATGGTCGTCAGTCAAAGTTACAATAAATTATAAGTTGCATAGGTTATTTCGTTGCGGACACTAAAAGTGTGTTTATAAATATAATATAAGTGCAAATAACAAAATATAAAAACTTTAATATGTCTTGTACGAAATAGAACCTGGTGAATATACGAAATGGCTGGAAATGCATTTTGCCGTGCTTGTGGTGCTGAGATATTAGACGAAACTGAGATATGTCCCAAATGTGGAGTCAGACAAAAACCAGCTCAAGTTAAGAATCCGGGATTAGCTGCTGTAGCTTCGTTTTTTTGGGTTGGATTAGGTCAAATATACAATGGACAAATAGGAAAAGGGCTATTATTTATGGTTATTGAAGGTATTAATATATTATTACTTTTTGTTGTCATCGGATTTATAACACTTCCTATATTCTGGGCATATGCTATTTATGATGCTTATAAAACAGCAGAGAAAATCAATAATAATACTGTTTAATTATGCAGGCCGTCTCAAAACTATATTTGATTCTACAATTGGATAAATTACTTCATTATGAGATTAACTCATATTTGAATTCGGAATGATTTTCTATCTGAATTTAAGTAAAAATATCGAGTATCCAACTGGAATAAATTAGCAAAGTTTTGAGACAGCCTCAAAAGAGCTGTCTTATCCCGTTTCTTAACAAACTTCCTCAATAATCTCTTCCAGCGTCAGAAGTTCCTGTTCTCCTGAAACCATATCTCTCAGAGTCAGTTTTCCGATTTCAAGTTCTTTTTCCCCGACTATAACCACGTAATCGGCGTTGATGGTATTTGCATAAGAAAGCTGGGCTTTGAAATTACGCTGCATGAGGTCTACATGGACCGGCACGTACTTCCTTAATTCATTTGCAAAACCTATTGCTTTCAGGTGAAGATCGGGTTTCGAGATCAGCATAAGGGTTTTAGGGGCAGGCGGGGTCAGAGGGCAGATTTCCATAATCCGGTCAAAACCTATTCCGAAGCCAGTTGAAGGCACATCTCCGCCTCCGAAAAGCT
The DNA here is from genome assembly GCF_001729375.1 of Methanosarcina sp. A14. NCBI lineage: Archaea > Methanobacteriati > Methanobacteriota > Methanomicrobia > Methanosarcinales > Methanosarcinaceae > Methanosarcina > Methanosarcina sp. A14. Next base: position 5,215 of record NZ_LZPK01000062.1, read on the forward strand.
TGATAAGCTGGTAAGAACCTCCACCGCAGACCTGTTTCTGAGCTCCGAGCCCCTCGGCATAGACCTCAAAAACCATGCCTGTATAGTAGTCAAGTCCGCGTGCAATCCCGAAGTCAAGGGAGTAATCGACTCCGTATGCGTCAAGAAGCTTAAGGGTCTTTTCAAAGTTTACAAGCTCAGGGATATTTCCTACGATTTTTATTACTTCTGGAAGGATATGCTTGCCTTCCAGTTTTATCAGGTGGAAAAGGTCGGACTTGAGCTGTTCTTCGGCTCCTATTTCTTCAAGCAGGGCTTCAAGGCCTGCATACTCTTTCTTGTCTACAAGCCGCATAACTTTGCTCACAATTTCGGGTTCAAGCCCGCTCAAGAGCGTACGTATGACTGCAAGGTTTCCGAGCTTCATGTCGCCCTTCACTCCGGCGGCTTTTAACATGGCAGCGGCAAGGGCAATAACCTCGGCATCGGAATCGGGTTTTCCGCTTCCTATAAGTTCAACCCCGAACTGCCAGAACTCCCTGAAACGGCCTTTCTGGGGACGCTCATAGCGGAAACAGTTTTCGAAGTAGAACAATTTTAAAGGCTTCGGGAAAGGCTGAAGTTCGTTTATATACAGGCGCATGACAGGAGCAGTAAGCTCAGGCCTGAGGGTCATTTCCCTGCCTCCTTTGTCCGTAAAGTTGTAGAGTTCCCCTATGACTCCTTCCCCTGACTTCAGGGTGAAAAGGTCCAGATGTTCAAACGTGGGCGTAATGATTTCACTGTATCCCCATTTACGGGCAACATCTCGCATAACATTTTCCACGTATCTTCTCCGGGCAGTATCGGCAGGTAAAAAGTCCCGGGTCCCTCTTGGTCTATTAACTGTCATTCTTAAATGCACCTGATAATCAAATTAAAACAATTATTTTAAGTTTAATTTAGAATTTTTACTTCAAGGTATAATTTTACTTCAAGGTATAATTTTACTTTAAGGTATAATTTTACTTCAAGGTATATTTTGGAGCTTTTTAGCGCCTCTGGACTGTACTAGTTAAAAGCAATCTATTTTACTTTTTCGATGCTATCTGAAGCTACCAAAAAATGACAGCTTAAATCTAACATTAATATATTTATCCTGTAAAATAAAGTAGACTGGATTCCAAATGAATATTTTTTCGCAATCAAACAATTGTAAAGCAAATAAAGGCAAGCTTACGTTGAATAATATAATAAGCAGATTAATATACATGATTCACACTAAATATTTGCGATTACCGTGTCCGAGCAAAGAAGTGTACCTTTAAGGAAACATCTACTGGACCTGAAGCCCTGCAGGCATGGAGGGTTAGTTCAGGAAACATCTGAAACTTATGGGATTCCTGAAAGTGAAATTCTTGACTTCAGTGCAAACTTTAATCCTCTGGGAAACCCTTTTGAGCATCCGGAAAGCGGATTGAACTTTGATGAGATTCTTAATACTGGTTTTAAGAAACTTGCCGAATATCCTGACAACAGGTATCCTGAGTTTCGAGAAGCTGCTGCAAAGTTCGTAGGGCTTGGAGTCAGCCCAAAGAATATTATTCCGGGTAACGGTTCAACGGAAATTATAAGGCTTATAGTGGAATGCGTAGTTGAAAAAGGAGATACTGTCCTTCTACCCTGGCCCACTTTCGGAGAATACGAAATGCAGTGCCGGATTATGGGCGCAGAACTGCAATACCCAAGCCAGGACGAAGTCGAAACACTTCCTGACGAGCTTCTGGAAAAAGCAAAAATCCTGTTCATCTGTAACCCCAATAACCCGACTGGGAAACTCCGTACCCGAAAAGAAATCAAAGCTCTTGCGGAACGTTGTACACAGCACAAAACACTTCTTTTCGTGGACGAAGCTTTTATCGAGCTTTCAGATCCTTCACAGAGTGTTGCAGATCTTGCAGTAAACAATAATTACGTTTTTGTCATGCGTTCCCTTACAAAGGACTTTGCAATCCCGGGAATCCGGATGGGCTTCGGGATAGCTTCCCCTGAGGTAGCTGAAATTCTGGATACTGCCAGACTTTCCTGGAACCTCGGAACCGTCGCAGACGCTGTAGCAACTTCCCTTCTTAATATTGAAGGCGGGATTGAAAACCCGTACCTGAAAAAAGCGAGGGATATGATCAGGGAAGAAGGAGAGGTTTTTAAAGCTAAACTCGATAGGATAAGGGGTTTTAAAGCCGGAGAGGTGAATGTAAACTTTATCTTGGTTGATATCAGTAAATTCATGCTTGATTCAACGGAATTAACTGCACGTCTGGCAGCTCGCGGAGTCCTCATAAGGGACTGTTCTTCCCTTCACGGTCTTGGAAAGAATTACATAAGGCTTGCAGTCCGGACTTTCGAAGAAAACGACCGGCTAATTGCTGCAATAGGGGATATAATTACCGAGTGGGGTAGAGAACAGGCAAAACAAGAACTGCAGAATGTGATTGAAAAGGCTTCTGAAGAAGGCATTGGAGGCAGGAAAACCTGTGAATACTATCCCTGCCACTTTGAAGGCCAGAACTGTACCTTCTGCTTCTGTCCGTTCTATCCCTGTGAGGACGAGCGCACAGGAGGAAAATGGATCCAGAGCTCAAGAGGCGGAAAAATCTGGAGCTGTGTTGACTGCCATCTGGTTCACAAGACAGAAACTGCGCAGAAAATCCTTGACTGTCTTATGCAGGAAGGAGATACAGATGAACTCGTGAAAGTTGCCTGGAAGAAAGTGATGGAGCCTATTCTATGATTGTACCAGACAGCGGGCATCTTGCTCTGGTACTTTTGCTTGCAGCCGCCATAGACATACTTTTCGGGGAGCCGCCTGCTGCCGTACACCCTGTCGTGTGGATAGGAAAACTAATCAATGTTTTAATAAATGCGGCTCCTCAGACTCACAGGAAAGCCTACGGAGTTGCAATGGCTCTCTGCTGTGTCTTTTTCGCAGCTCTGCTGGGTTACTCCGTGCTTTACATTTCATCCATTCCAGGAATTCCCAGGGTGCTTGCTCTTCTTATAGAGGCATATTTCCTGAAAGCTACCTTTGCTGTCAACTGCCTGCTCGGCCCTGCAAAGGAGATTTATGGGCATCTCGAAGCAAACAGGCTTGATAAAGTCCGGGAACTGCTCCCAATATATGTAAGCCGTAACACTTCAAAACTTACCAGAACCCAGATGTCTTCCGCAGTTATCGAATCCGTATCCGAAAACTATGTTGACGGCGTCTTGAGCCCCATTTTTTATTATACCGTCTTTGGGAAACTCGGACTTGTGGCGGCATATGCATTTAAAGCCATAAGTACTCTGGACTCAATGGTTGGGTACAAAACCGAACCTTACAGGGAACTTGGATACTTTTCAGCGAAATCCGATGACGTATTGAACTGGATCCCTGCCCGCATCTCTGTTCTATTCATTCTTGCGGCAGCCTTTATATTGAGTCTGCTCCCAAAAAAACAGGGAAAATTTTCCCCCATTAACAGTATCAAGAGTGCTCTTGAAGACGGAATGAAAACTCCGTCCCCCAATTCCGGCTATCCCATGGCAGCTACTGCAGGAGCGCTCGGAGTCAAACTTGAAAAACCCGATACTTATATACTTGGGGCTTTATATCCCCCAACCGAAGTAAAAGATATAAAAAGGGTATCCCAATTAATAGCAGTTGCTTCAGGCTTCTTGCTTGTTGCCTGTGCGGCAGTAATTCATTTAGCAGGGATATACCTGTATCCGTGATCCTTCCTTCGCTGATCCAATTGTATAAATGATTTGAATTTTAAGACAGCCTCTGAGATAATCTGAATCCTTTTTGAAACATGGGTTCTGAGAATAAACAGTGTATATCATTAAAGATTTTCAAAAGTAATAAAACCATTTTTTAATAACCCTGAAGTGATCATATGAAGTTATCCGATATTGAGGAAAGAGACCTGAAAAAAGGGCAGCCTGAGAACGTAGAAGAAAAAGCTACAGTCAACATCCTCGATGTCCTTGCTGAAGAAGGCATCAGTGTTCAGGACCTTGCTGATACGGCTCTGGAAATGTATGTTCCCCATCCAGGACTTGAGACCAGGGAGAAAGCCGACGCTTTATTTAAAAGGGAACTTAAGTATGCACTTTCGGACCCAAACCTCTGTCTTCTAATCTATTCCGGGATCTTGCTGGAGCGGGAAGGTAGGGCAGGAACCCTTCCGAACCTCAGCAAAAGTTCTTATGAAAAGGACCTTACTTTTATAATTGCAGACGAAGTGCTCGGCACAAGTATTGCAACCTATATCAGCGGTTCCAAGGGCGCTTTTGAGTTTGTAAGGTTTGACAAACAGAAGCCTGGAATCCTTGCAAAGCTCGGGCCTTTTATGGATGACGTTATCGGGGGCCTTATAGGAGGCGTGTCTTCCAATATGTATTCAAGAGGTATGGCAGAATTTGTAGGGACGGACTGAAAGACGGGACGGACTATAAGAAGGAAAGGATTGAAAAACAGGCGGTGCGCGATGAATTCATATTTGCTTGCTTTTAAATCTGGGTTTGGTTTCCTGTCCACTATTCCTGTGGGAATCAGCATGGAAGGAATCGACGAACTCATGAAAAAAATCTACTTTTATCCCGTTGTGGGGGCTATACTTGGGCTTCTCATAGGGGCAGTTGCATTCATGGGGCAGGTAATATTTCCTGGGCCTGTGCTTGCAGCCCTTCTAATGGGATTCATATATTACATTACAGGCTTTAATCACCTCGATGGAGTCACAGATATCGGGGACGGTTTTATGGCTCACGGGTCACTTGAGAAAAAAATCAAGGCCCTGAAAGACACGACCATCGGGACAGGAGGAGTGTCCTTCTGCATTCTCTTATTACTTACTCTGTACAGTTCGATAAGGGCAGTCCAGCAAGAAGGTTCCGCCGTTTTTGGGTCTAACCTTCCGGTTTTAATGTTTGAATCAATGTTTATTGCAGAGGTCAGTGCAAAACAGTCCATGTTAACTATTGCTGCCTTTGGAAAGCCCATACCTCCGCAGGAAAAACAGGCTTATCCTGGTCTGGGAGCCATGACTATAAAGGGAGCAACCAGAAATAATTTTCTGATTGGATTTGTGTTCGGGGCCATCGTTTGCCTTCTGCCTTTCGGGTGGATAGGACTGTTGCCTTATCTGGGATCCTGCCTGGTGGCTCTGGTGATTCTTAACCGAAGCTATGCCCATTTTGGGGGATTAAATGGCGACGGAATTGGTACTGCTAACGAAATTGGTCGGGTAACTGCACTCATTATTATCGCAGTTCTCCTGCAACTTTCATTGAACGGATATATGGGAGGTTTTAAATGGACGCTATTGTAATGGCAGGGGGGTTTGGACAGAGGCTTGGAATGGGTGAAAAGCCCTGTGTTGAATTACTTGGAAAACCACTTATAGCCTATGTGATAGATACCCTCAGGGCCGCAGAGAATATAAACAGGGTTTTCGTAGCGGTCTCACCTGTTACCCCAAAGACAGAAATTATGATTCAGGAGCGCTACAAAGGAAAAGTTCGTATAATCAGGACTTTTGGCGGAAACTATGTAGGGGATATGATCCACGCGGTCGAAACCGCAGAAACGGTTGGGCCTGTAATGATTATTATGTCAGACCTTCCCCTGATAAGCCCTGATCTTATCGATTATGTAATCGAAAAATATAAGGAAGAAGGAAAACCTGCGCTCTCTGTATATGTTCCTCTCAATATCTGCAAAGGAGCCGGAATCAGGCCAGATACGGTCTTTAACAAGGATGGAAAGTTGATAGTACCTGTCGGAATTAATATTCTGGACAGTTCTCAAATCCGAAACGAACAGGAAGACTTTAATCTGATACTTGATAATCCCAAACTAGCAATAAACGTAAATACTGTTAAGGATTTGCAGCACTGCAAGGATCTGCTGCAGGGCCAAGACTAAAAACTTATAGAGGTGTCATATATTCTATCTGTAAAAAACTTGGTGCTGAGCCGTGATGGAAAGAAAATCCTTAGAGGGGTCAATCTTGAGGTCGGCGACCGGGAAATTCACAGCATTATCGGTGCAAATGGTGCCGGAAAAAGTACCCTTGCCTATACCCTGATGGGACTCCAGGGTTATGAACACGAGGAAGGCAGCCTCATCTTTAATGGGGAAGACATTTCAAAACTTTCAATAACCGAACGTGCAAAAAAAGGCATTACCCTTGCCTGGCAGGAACCTGCTCGTTTTGAAGGGCTGAGAGTCAGGGACTATCTGGCAATCGGGGCAAAAGGCAACGGAGGCGTTACTGAAGAAGAGCTGAAAGAGGCCCTGAGGAAAGTCGATCTTAAACCTGAAAAATACCTGGATAGGGAAGTCGGAGAGGCGCTCAGTGGAGGTGAAAGGAAACGCATAGAACTTGCGTCCATAATTACAATGAAACCAAAGCTTGCTATTCTCGACGAACCCGATTCCGGAATTGATGTCGTTTCCTTAAAGGAAATCGTAAACCTGATCCAAACTTTTAAGGAAAATGGCTCCTCGGTACTTGTAATTACACACAGGAAGGAAATTGCAGCCGCTTCCGATAAAGCATCCCTGATGTGTGAAGGGGTTATCCTCAGGAGCGGAGACCCTCTGGAAATCAGTGAATTTTTCAAAAACAGGTGCATACCTTGCGACAGCAGGGTCTCACCACAAAAGGCGGCCTGAAAAATGACTCAGATAACTCTTAATACACTTTCCAGTGAAATTAAAGATATGGACGCAGCCTATTCGGCATCCGGTGGAGATGCTGCAGTCCTGCATAATCATGATCTTGCAAGCCTTGTGATAAGTGGAAATAAAGTGCTTAATGCAAATGGGATAGAAGGAATTGTGCTCGAACCCCAGGAGACTGAACATGGAGTGGACGTTAAACTGACCATTAGGAAAGGGTATAAAATTCCACATCCTGTCCACCTTTGCTTTGGGCTTATTCCTGAAGATGGGCTCCAGGAAATAAATATGAATTTTGTAGCCGAAGAAGACTCGGCTGTTGAACTCCTCGCTCACTGTACATTCCCTAATGCGGTAAAGATTATTCATAGAATGGAAGCTCAAATGCATGTCGGGAAGAATGCTTCATTAAAGTACACAGAAATTCACTTCCATGGGCCACATGGAGGAGCTCAGGTAATTCCGAAGGCTCATGTAAAGATAGAAGAAGGTGGCAGTTATTTCAATAATTTCTCCCTGATCTCGGGAAGAGTAGGAGTTCTCGAATTCGACTATGATGTGGATGCCGAAAAAGACTCTGTCTGTGAAATGATTACCAAGGTTTACGGGAAAAAAGATGACAAAATAAAAATTATGGAAAAAGTAGCTCTTAATGGGGAAAATGCCAGAAGTGTGATCAAAAGTCGACTGGCTATTACCGAAGATGCGGAGTCGGAGTTCAAGGGAATTACTGAAGGTCATGCACCAAGGTCCAGAGGACACGTGGACTGTTTGGAGGTTCTCCAGGGCAATGCAAAAGCCGAAGCTGTACCGATTATACGTGTTGATAATCCTCTGGCCAAGGTAACCCATGAGGCTGCAATTGGATGTGTGGATAAAAAAGAAGTCGAAACTCTCATGGCCCGCGGCCTTGAAGAAGACGATGCTATTGACACTATCGTAAAGGGAATGCTGGCCTGAAGCCTCTTATTCCCTTTTACAGGACATCAATTAAGTGTATCAGTAAGTAAATATAGAAAGTTAATCCCGAAAATTGATAAAGCCCTAATTTGACAGATTTTATTAATTAATACAGTATTTATTTACACAAAACACATCGCATTGGCATGTTACATTTAGGTAAAATGAAAAATGTCAATAAATCATAAGATGTGAGACAAAACATTGAATTGTATAAAGAAAACAGATGCATGAAGCCCATTTAGACATTATATAATATATGCTTCTGTCAAATTTGGGATAAAGGGGACCCGAAATTTAGTTTGAGTAAGAGGTGGGAAAGTATTATTGGCGAAATTATTATCCTTGAAAAAAAATATTCAGAAAAAAACCTGCAACTTATTACCGGAAAAAAAGATATATCCTCACATTATCAGGATATTCCTGAAGAGATGCTGCTTTTAAGTGAAGTTATAGAAGACCCCCTCAAACTCCCTTACCTGCTGGAAGCTTTCTATACCGCGCCGATTAAGAATGAAAAAGCATTTCACTTCGCGCTCGTAAGAGTCCAGGTTGACTCTGACCTCAGGATGCATGAGGATCTCCAGAAATACCAGCAAAGGAAGTATGTAGCCGAAACTCTGGAAAAGCTGCTCTATGGAGAGCTTATGCTCTCTGTCGGAGAAAACTCAGGAACTGAAAATGACTGATTGCATACATATTTTCTTATAATTCTTTAGTAAAAATCTTCTTTTTATATTTCCTGACTTTTATACTGAAATTTAAAAAATGTATGGAAGAGATGCAGCTTTTCAATAATGCTACAATGCAGCTTTCCAATAATGCTACGTGACATACCTTCAATATTTACAGGACATACCAGTCAGCGTCATCAACCGATAGATCTTCTTTAAGTCCGACTTTTCTCTTTGGAAGCTTAAGAGCATCTGTAATCGCGTCTGATAAGTCCTGAAGGTATTCTCTGGTTGAGAGGCTGTTGTAAATAAAGGGCTTTTCAGGCTGGAGCATAGTCTGGATTGTAGACTCCTTCGGGACAATATCAACTTCTATGTCAACCCTTTCGACGGCTTTTTCCATTGCAGTTCGAAAATCACCAATACAGTAAGCTATTCTGTGTTTGTAATTATCCCGTGTTTTTTCAAGATAAGCAGCAAGTCTTTCACTTTCCATTTTTATGAAATCTCGCTTGATCTTTGCCACGTTACATTTACCCATCATAAAGCTGTAATGCATGAATGGGTATTGCGTATCAAGTTCCCTGGGGGTAATTCCACAGGTTCCGAAGGTTACTATATGTACATCCTCAGGTTTTGCAATCCCGAAGATTATTCGATCGAATTTTTTGTGAGAGGGACTTTCATGATAGGGTTTCCTTTTGGCACAGGGAACAAAAATACATAGTTCCCTATACGGAGCTTCATATTCGTTCAGGACCCATTCATTAGCCCTTATCATATCCGGGTGGTAAATTACCCTATCAGTGTCAAGAGGTTCTTTAGAACGCTCATCTTCAGGAATAATGGGTTTCATAAACGTCAAGCTAATTGAGCCTGGAAATTGTATATATAGTTAACTAACTTCGGAATCTGCAGAGCTTTATGAGTTTGAGAAGTGTCCTCCAAAATTGAATTGGACGCGAATAAAGTAATCAAAAGTAATCAAAGGTAAGCAAAAATAAGCAAATAATCGAATA
>NZ_LZPK01000063.1:0-13948 GCF_001729375.1 Methanosarcina sp. A14
ACCGTCAAGAAAGGGGATATCCCATGGAGCCATTTCTATGTTGGCCTGAGCACCCTTGCTGTAGTCGGAAGTGTCACAATTTATTTGGGACTTTTTGAGTTGGTTACAAGCAATCAGTGGATGCTTTTTATGAGCAGTCTTTTCATAATATCTTCGACAGCTCACATGCGCCACGTCCGAAAACTCTGAGCATGTTCCTTTATGCTCAAAATTCCCAGTTCTTTTTCTCTTTTTTCCTGAAAGTTCTTCACCGTCTCACAGTGTCGGTAATTTTCCATTAAGCTGACAGCAATCTCTTAAATTTTTGTTTTTTCAAAATTTTCCACGCCCATTCCTGCGGCAGTTAGCTTGTGTCTTTCCCTCCGTACCATGATCTTCTTTGGGCATATTAGATAAAAATAACTGATCTCTTATTAAAAACAAAAACAGTATTGTTTAAAAAGCTCAAAAATAGCTCATTACTTTTTCCTACGCCTCTTTAATTGTGTGTTACTTACTCTCAAACACGCAGAGCCATCTGATGACGTTAATCTTTTGTTACCGCCCCTACAATTCCGTTAATTCGCCAATAACTATCTTAGAAGATTTCATAGGATGAATCACTCAGATGAGTAATTCAGATGAGCACTTCAAATGAGTAACTCAGATGAGCATTTCAAATGAGTAACTCAGATGAGCATTTCAAATGAGTAACTCAGATGAGCACTTCAAATGAGCATTTCAACTCAGATTTGCTGAACTTAGAAATAAAACTGGAGTACCTATGTTGAACCCTTCATCGTATCCAGCGATCCAACAGCAAAGATGAGTAGAAAATTACAACTCAAAATTGGAATGAATTAAACAAAAAGAGGTATATCATGTTTAACAAGAAAACACTTTTAAGCATACTCATTCTCGGTGTAGTTGCCACCGTTGCAGGTGCTGGGACATGGGCAGCATTCAGTGATACTGAAACAAGTAATGATAACACTTTTACTGCTGGAACATTAGATCTGGTAGTGGGAGGCGTAGGAACATCTCTACCATTGACTGTAGATAATGTATATCCTCTAGACACAGGTACCATAGGAACAATAAATGTGGAGAATGCTGGTACAATTGATGGAACGCTGTCTCTTAAAATAATTAACATTGAAGATGATGAAAATGGTGTCAATGACCCTGAGTCTAAGATGGGCGACACTGACGCTGTTGGTGAACTTAGCAGTCACTTGACGATCTATGCAAATGGTATTGAAGTAATTCCTGATACAGCTATGTCAATTGGAGCTCTTGGGGCTGGAAGTAATCAAGATATAGTATTAACTTATGAAGTTGACGATGCTGACAATAGCATTCAGACAGACAAAACTACTTTTGATACTGAGTTTACTCTGGATCAGGCTTAAATTAAAATAGTGGGAACAAACCCCACTATTTTTTAGGAGACATCAGAAATGAAATTGATACCTTCAGTTCTGTTAATCTCTTTTGTACTTCTTCTAGCTTCTGCAGGTACATGGGCTTCTTACACTGATGTTGAGACAGCTTCAGGAGAGGTATTTACTGCGGGAACAATGGATCTGTACATGGAAGATAACGGTCCTGACATCAACGAAGAGTGGACGCTCATAAACATGGTTCCTGGAATGTCCTCTATACCTGGTCAGCTAAATATATACAATATAGGGACCATGGAAGCAGATAAGTTGGAGGTGAAGATCACATTTGCAACCGAGTGCACTGAGCTGGGGATGGATAGTTATCTGAAAGTGGATTCGATGAAGTACACTCCATACTCATCCGGGACACCTATGAATCTGTTAAGTTATGTCAGTGACAGTAATGGCAATGGATTCATTGACCTGGCGGATCTTAACGGCTTTACGCTTGATAATCTCCCTGCGCCAGCACCCACTTCCCTCGATGTTACAGGTAGGCCTGTGGCTGGGTCTTCAAATAATGACTTTAATATGGAGGTTAGTTTCGATATAAATGCTCCAAATGAATATCAGGGAGACGCAACCACATTAACAATGAGATTTGAAATGAAGCAGAAATAAACCGGGATCCAAGTCAGTAATGGACTAAAAATAATTGAGTTTAATTGAGTTAAATTAGGAGTTAAATTAGTTATGATGAAAGGGAGTAAAAAGGGAAAATTGTGGTTTCTTCCCTTTCACTTTTATATGATAATCCGAAGCTGATATATATTTTTGTAGGTTGCCATTTCTCGTTTTAGTGACATAACGTAGCTACCTCGTGTCGTGTCACTTCTCAAAGATTTGACGATCCTGAATGCTGTATTTGATAGATACGACATTTTATCTCCTGATGCAACACCAGGTTCCTGCAGACTCAACGAGTTTTAGATCTGTCCTGGAAGAATAACATCTTCTGGCACAGTTTGAGATTACAGGCAGCCTAATAATAACCAAACTACAACAACGAACCAAAATGGGAGGTAGAAATGGCTAATAAAAGAGTGCTTGTGAGTATACTCGCACTTGGCATAGCTGTAACTCTGGCAGGCGCGGGAACATGGGCAGCGTTCCAGGATACTGAAACAAGTACTGGGAATACATTTTCATCTGGAACTCTGGACATGAAGTTATCTAATGATGGCTCAACTTACACGGACGGTGTGACTGCTACCTGGACATCTCCAGCAAATTTCAAGCCAGGAGATACATTTGGTAACGAACTCCGTTTTACAAATGTTGGATCAGTAAATATTAACCATCTATATATGTACCCTGAAGATTTAACCAACTCTGGTGGCACAGGAGGCATAAAACTCTCGGATAAAATTATAATAACAAAGGTCACTGGACATATCACACGGGATGGCTCAAATTTAGTTTGGGGAAATAGAGCTGACTTCATTGGTAGTGTAGTAGGCAATCGTGATGGTACCCTGACTCTTACAGAGTTCTGCAGTGCGAAATTTGTTGCTTATTGTCTCAGTCCTATTATCTTTGGTATTTTCCCTCCTATCCTCAAAGCGGGAGATCATAAGGATTGGGGCCTCATAATTGAAGGCAAATTTGCTGATGATGCTGATAATCACTATCAAGGGTCTTCTTGTACTTTCAATATGAGATGTAGAGGTAGTCAGAATTCACCTACTGAAGGATTCGAAGAGATAACTGGTAATGGAGCTGATTAATTCAGATTATAATGAAATTTAAACATGGTACAAAGCTTAAGGAAATATTCAATCCTTTTTATTAACAAAAATAAAAAGGATTAACCATTTTTTAAAAACATGGATTTGTTTTTTTAGTTATTGATTTTTTTATAATTTATATAAATATAACAGGTATTTCATACAATATGACCTTGTAAAAAATAATTTGTAAAAAGTTTTTGATACTTTCAGGCGTAAGATTATGAAAGTCATAAATATTCTTGCTTTTATTTTAATCTTCATTATAGTCATGCCCATTATTGCTACTATGATTCCTACCGGGCCAGTCAAATTCATGACTGTAACAGGAAACAGTATGGAACCAACTATAACAGAAAGCAATATAATTGTAGTAAATACTTTGGAAACCCAGCCAAATGTTGGGGATATTGTATCCTATTACCATATATTCGGTAAAAATCAGAGATACATAGTTACTCACAGAGTAGTCAAAGTTGTAGATGAAGGATACATAACTCAGGGAGATGCATACACCAAACCTGATGGTTATACGGTAGCTCCTGAAGATCTGGTAGGAACTCTGTTTTTTAAAATCCCATACGTTGGGTTACTCGTTCATATTGCAAGTACTAAAAAGGGGTTTTTAGCACTCGTGATCTTTCCTGCGGTTATATTGATCATGCAAGAAGTATCCAATATTATTGGACAAATTAAAGAGAGATAATGCCCTCACAAAATTTCTGGTGTATCTTTAGTATTCGTAAGTTTTGATTCAGGTCTTTTTTTGTTACACTTTCTCTAAAGAGTCTTTCTGTAGAAATATTCCTTAAAAAATCAGGATAAAGACACAAACGTTGATCTATGAAACCAAGACCATTGAGTACCATGGCAAGGATGAAAACTGAGCTGCGTCCGAAGGAAGTCTGTGATATCATCAAGTTCTTTTTTAGTGTTTGTGTGTGGCTGGAATAGCGTTTCCGGGTTTGCAAAAGCTGAAATAAATATTTTGCTCTGACCAACTACACCAACCCCGAATGCTGTAACCGGCTTCATGGCAACACGGGTAAAACCTGCAAGGAAACTCGACAGCAGAGCAAAAGATTGTCATTGTTGAGCCATCCGACTAACTTATATTGCCATACCTTTTTTGAACTGGCTGTTGTAAAGGTTGGCATAAAAACCGCCCGAAAGAAGCAGTTCGCTATGCGTACCTGTTTCTACTACTCGTCCACCGTCTAAGACGATAATTTTATCTGCGTTTTTGATGGTAGAAAGTCGGTGTGCGATGACAAAACTTGTTTTTCCGTGCATCAGTTTGAGCAGAGCATTCTGAATAATCAGCTCTGTCCGTGTATCAATTGAAGAAGTCGCTTCATCAAGTATCAACACAGAAGATTGTGCGATCATCGCTCTCGCAATACTGAGCAATTGCCGCTGTCCCTGTGAAAGGTTGCCGCCATTGTCAGAAAGAATTGTATCATAACCTTGTGGCAGTTGCATAATAAATTCATGGGCATGTGCCAGCTTTGCTGCCTGTTCAACTTCTTCGTCCGTTGCTGTCAGCTTGCCGTAGCGGATATTCCCGCGTATTGTGTCCGAGAAGAGAAAAGTATCCTGGAGTACCATTGAAATGGACTGCCGCAAACTCTTTCGAGTAATGGCATTTATATTCTGTCCATCAATATAGATTGTTCCGTCATCAATTCCATAAAACTTGGTGAGAAGATTAATAATAGTTGTTTTCCCTGCACCCGTAGGGCCCACGATGGCAATCGTCTGGCCTTTTTTCGCAGTAATTGTTGCTTCTTTAAGTACAGGCTTACCTGGTATGTATGAAAAATTAACGGATTCAATTTTCACGTTGCCTTCAATTTTCTGAATGTCTCTGGCATTATTCGCGTCCTTTTCTTTTTCTTCGTCCATTACCTCAAACACTCGCTCTGCGCCTGCAAGGGCTGACTGGATAGTGCTGAAAAGGTTAAGAATATTATTGATCGGCTGGGTAAAATTGCGCATATAGAGCAGGAAAGAAAATATTACGCCTACAGTGATTCCAGCAAACCCCTTTATAATTAAAATGCCACCGCAGACCGTGATAATCAAATATGTCAGATTATTTATAGTGTTATTCACCGGTCCCATAACACTGCTTATCGCTTGTGCTTTCATAGAACTGGAGACAAGCTTTTCGTTGATCCCCTTAAAGTGATCCTCTACTTCCTTTTCTCGGGAAAAGACCTTAATAACTTTTTGGCCGGAGACCATTTCCTCGATATATCCGTTAAGCCGTCCAAGCTCATATTGCTGCTCCTTAAAAAACTTCTGGGACTTTACAGCGAGGACTTTTGATGTAAAGAACATCAGAGGCATTGTCAGCAGCCCGATTAGAGTAAGTAGAGGGCTGAGCAACAGCATTGCTATTAGCATACCAACAACGTTGACAATGCCGGAAAAAAGCTGCACGACACTCTGTGAAAGTGTAAGGTTGATATTATCAACGTCGTTTGTCAGGCGGCTCATGAGGTCCCCGCTTGAATGGGTATCAAAATACTTGAGGGGCAGCTTTTGCAGGCTGCTGAAAAGATCGCTCCGGATATTGGCCGAAGTTTTCTGAGCAACACGGATCATTAGGGAATTCTCCATGTAAGTAGAAAAAACCGAAACAAGGTAAATGAGGACCATGACAATACATATGCGAGCAAGTCCGACAATATCTTTTTTAGATATGAACTCGTCGACTGCGTACCCATTTAGTTGAATGCCGATAATAGTGATCACTGTTGTAACAAGGGCACAGAAAAAAACGATGAGCAATGTGCGTTGCCATTTGCCAAGGTACATAATAATGCGTTTGAGTGTTCCCTTTACGTCCTTGATTTCCGTTTTTTCCTTGTGAAGAAAAGCGCTCGGTCCCCCTGCAGGGCGGCCTGTAATATTATGAGGCATATTATGAGGCATCACCTCATTCTGTGGCATTCAGGAGCACCTCCTTGCCAAGCTGTGAAACGGCTATATTGCGATATACTTCGTTGCTTTGCAGTAATTCTTTATGGGTACCTTTCGCAATAACGCTGCCATGGTCGAGCATCAATATTGTGTCTGCGTCCATAACGCCGGATATACGCTGCGCAATGACGATTACTGTGTTTTCCTTCATCTTTTTTGCAATTTCAAACTGCAGGCGAGCTTCGGTCGAAAGGTCAACTGCGCTAGCGGAATCATCAAAAATCAAAATCTTTGGATTTTTCAGAAGAGTTCTTGCTATGGAAAGGCGCTGTTTCTGTCCACCTGAAAAGTTTTTGCCTCTTTGTTCAATTTGACTTTGTAATTTGTAAGGGAGGGCCTGAATAAAATCTTCTGCCTGAGCAGCTTGAAGACTATTCCATATTTCCTCTTCGTCTGCTTCTTCATTGCCAAAATTCATATTTTCTTTAACTGTCCCCTGAAAAAGGACGTTTTCCTGCAGCACGATTCCAATATTGCTACGCAGGTACTGTACTGGTATGTCCTTAACATCACAACCTCCGATCAGGACCTGTCCACAGGTTGCCTCATACAGCCGCGGAATCAGACTTACAACTGAACTCTTTCCTGAGCCGGTAGCTCCGATAATACCTACTGTCTGCCCTTCCTTTAACAGGAATGACAAATCTTTCAGAACATATTCTCCGCTTTCACCGTATCTAAAACTAACATTTTTGAACTCAATGTCATAATTCTCTGGCAATACGGGGGAATTGCACTGCTTAATACTCGCTTCGCAGTCCAAAACCTCTTTTATACGTCCTGCAGATGCCTGTGCGCGTGAAATGTTTACAATCATGTTGACAAGCATTATAAGAGAGTTTGTTATCTGCACAAGGTAATTGACAAATGCCATTATCTTGCCTGTTTCAATATTTCCGGAAACGACCATATTGCCTCCGAACCACAGGATGGCAACCATGCTTAGATTCATAACCAGAGTAGCTATCGGCATCAGCGTAAAGGTCAGATTCTGTGCCTGTATGCTTTTTTCTGTAAATTCTGTATTCACTTTGCTGAAAAGCGCATTCTGTTTGTCTTCTAAATTAAAGGCTTTTATAACACGTACACCCAGCAGATTTTCACGCATGACGGTATTAACCTTGTCAAGCCAGAGCTGCATCTGTGTGTACAGAGGCACCGATCTCATCATCACAAATGCAACACAGGTGATGAGAATAGGCAGAATGATGCAGAAAACAATTGAAAGACTGGGACTCAGCAAAAAGGACATAAATATGCCGCCAATGCACAACAATGGTGAACGCACCATCCCACGCAGCAACATGAGAAACATGTTCTGAATTTGCGTTACATCGTTGGTCAGCCTTGTAATAAGTGACGATGTTTTGAAATGGTCAATTTTCATATACGAAAGTGACTGTATTTTATGAAATAGCTCTTCTCTCAAACTCCCGGCTAACATCATAGATGCAAACGAGGCGATCACACCGCAGCCTGCGCCGCCAATTAATCCGGTAAGCGCACAAAGCACCATTTTTAAGCCTGTCGATAATATATATCCCAGGTCTCTGTTTTGAACACCTATGTCCACAATATTTGCCATAAGCCTGGGTTGTTGAAGGTCCATGAAAACTTCTATCAACATCAAAAGAGGAGCAAGTAAAGAATAAATCAGAGCTATGCCCTTAAGATTTTTTTTAATAAGTTGAAACATAAATATATCCTTTCGCTGTTTTGTAATTATTCAAAATTTTGTAATTATTCAAAATGATAACGTTGTGTCCTTATTTTTCTACAATGGCAGTGATTATTGACAGCATTTATTGACAGCATTCTTCGTCTCTATCTTTCGATTCTTTCGAGTTCAGCGTATCAAGACTTTTACACAGCTTTGAAGTAATTACAAGCATCTTTTCTAGTTCATTTTCCGAGATTTCTTTGAACACTATATCTGTAAATTTTTTTATGAATACTTCTTCGGACCTAACAGCGTCTTCAACAATTTCCCTGCCTTTGTTTGTCAGGTAGATGCGCATTGTCCTTTGATCTTTTTCATCTCGTTTACGCAAAATTAAGTTAAGTTGCTCAAGCCTTCCTAGCGCCTCTGTCATAGATGAAGGGCGCATATCCATTTGTTCCGCAAGGTCTCGCTGGATAATTCCTTCATTTTTTGAGATTAGCTGCAGCAATTTTGACTGCCCGAAGAATAGACCTCGTTTGTGTTCCGCCTTATGAGAAAAACGGTGCATTTGCCTGCTTAGACGGTTCAACGTATTATACAGCTGTATCACATTCTGATTCTGCATTTGACTACCTACACACTATTTAGGTATCTAATATAATTAGGTACCTAAATATCTGTATATAAATGCTATCTTACAGTGTCAACAATAATGTCTGATAATATCTGGTACCAAAATAAATTTTCAAAAAAGTAATTGCGCTGTTGAAATACTCTAAAATCAAAAAAGCTTTAGGATGGTGGATAATCGATTATTAATAACTGCATTATAACCGGAGCACTGGTGCGATTTTGATTGAAACTTTATATTTCTACAGCTTAAATTATAGAAAATTTTTCTTTCAAATCTTTTTGATTTATTTTTGTAATTATTTAATATATAAGCTGAAGAGTAATTTAAGTGTGCTTTTCCAATCTAATTTATCATCCAATAAGAGATAAATAACTCAGCGAGGTCAGAGGATGGAATATGGGAAAAAGATCACTGTAAAAGAAATTTCTTTCTGGCTAGAAACGTCTCCTGGTACAAATTTTCCAAAACTTGACAAAAGGTTGAAAGTTGACGTGGCGATTCTGGGAGGCGGTATTGCAGGTATAACTTCTGCAGCATTGTTGATGGAAGCCGGGTACAAAGTAGCAGTAATAGAAGCAGATCGGATCATAAAAGGAGTAACAGTTAGAACCACGGCTAAGGTAAGTGTGGCACCTAATATAATTTACAAGAATCTTGTATCAAAATTAGGTAAGTCAAAAGCTCAGGATTTTGCTAATGCTAATATTAAGGCAGTTGAAAAGATAGCTGAGATTGTAAGAAAGTGGAACATTGACTGTGAATTTCAACGCCTTCCTCTTTACATCTACACAGAGTCCGGTGAAAGAATTGATGAGATTAAAGGTGAATTTGAAGCTGCAAAACAGTTAGGACTTCCAGTTTCTTACACCGAAGAAGTGCCTTTACCTTTTGAAACTGGTCCCGCTATCAAATATGAGAATCAGGCCCAATTTCATCCGCGTAAGTATCTTCTGGCTCTTTCAAAACATATAATTGGAAAAGGAAGTTATATCTTTGAGAATACTTCTGCCATCACTGTCAAAGATGGTGAAATCAAAGAAGTAGTAACAGATCAGGGCTCAATAATGGCCGATCAAGTAATAATTGCAACACATACACCAGTATATGATCCCGACCAACTCTACAGGCATTTGCATTCAGCAAGATCCTATGTGTTAGCATTATATGCTAAAGGAAATTTCCCTGAAGGGATGTTTATAGATTTCAATCCTGTTCACACATATAGGACTACCCCTACAGATAAAGGTAAACTGATCATTGTTGCTGGAGAACATAGTCCTGCAGATGTAGCTGACAAAAATATTTACTATGGCCGGCTTGAAAACTATGCACGCCAACACCTTAATGTTAAGTCTATTGAATACCGCTGGTCCAGTAAAGACTGCACTACTGACGATGGTCTACCTCTTATAGGCATGACATCTCAAAAAGGCATTTATGTAGCAGCTGGATTCGGATTTTGGGGAATGGCAAACGGCACCACTGCTGCCATGGTAATTACTGATCTCATTAATGGTCAAGAAAACAAATTCGTTGATCTATTCAATCCCTTAAGATTTCTATAAGACTATTGTTTGATTTTTATTCCTCTGGAATTTACTTGGTAAATAACAACTTCTATGGAGTAATCAATTGCGAGAGTGTCAAAACATAAAGTTTCAAAAAATAAATTCGAACTGAAACATTTTACCTTGAATTTTCACCTCAAATGCTTAGTCTTTCACAGTTAAGAGATAATTAAACCGGAGTTTAATGTATGGAAAAAATTATGCCTGTATTATTTGTGGGTCATGGTTCACCAATGAATGCCATAGAAGACAATGAGTTTACAAAAAATTGGGTAAATATTTCCAAAAAAATTCCAAAACCTAAAGCAATACTGGCCATATCTGCACACTATGAAAGAG
Source organism: Methanosarcina sp. A14 (assembly GCF_001729375.1). Taxonomy (NCBI): domain Archaea; kingdom Methanobacteriati; phylum Methanobacteriota; class Methanomicrobia; order Methanosarcinales; family Methanosarcinaceae; genus Methanosarcina; species Methanosarcina sp. A14. The sequence continues at coordinate 10,344 of NZ_LZPK01000063.1, forward strand.
AAGATACTAGCGTTACTTCAAACGAAATACTCAAAACAATTCACGATTTTTATGGGTTTCCTAAACAATTATATGATAAAAAATATGATTGTTCCGGTTCACAGGAACTTGTTCTTAATATAAAAAATCTAATTGAAGATGTTAATTTCGACTCTAATTGGGGCATTGATCATGGAGTATGGTGTGTACTTTCTAAGATGTATCCAAATGCTGAGATTCCTGTAGTTGAGCTGAGTATAAATCGAAAGCTCAGTATGCAACAGCATTATGAACTGGGAAAGAAACTCTATAATTTAAGAGAAGAAGAAATTCTTATTTTCTGTACTGGCAATGTCGTTCATAATCTTATGGTGGCAGATATATCCGAAAGTCCTTATAAATGGGCAATAAGTTTTGATGAGAAAGTGAAAAAGTTTGTCACAACCAGAGATGATCTTAAACTGGTAAATTACAAGTTAATTGGAGAAGACGCATTGTTATCTGTTAACTCCGCTGAACATTATATTCCTTTAATCTATTCTCTTGGCGCAACAAACAAAAATGAGACTGTCAGCTTTTTTTGTGAAAAGATAGTTTATGCAACTATTTCCATGCGGTGTATATTATTTGAGAATTTATCATAAAACTCGATATCTGCTTACTCAATCTTAATTAATTTTAACATCTGATATTTTCCTAGCAATTAAATCAGTTCTGATAAATACATACGCTAAATCTTAAAATTAAAAACAAAAAACTGTTAAAGTTGAAAAATCAAAAAAGTTTTAGTGCGAGATGTGCGATTCTAATAAATAAAAAAACAGTTAAAAAGCAGTGGGAACGCTAATTACAGGCCGAAAAGTTTTGACTGAAATTCTCCTAGCGTTCCTTTCTTTATCTTTCTAGTTTCTTTCTTTATCTTTCTATTATGATTTTTGTTCCTTCTGCTTGGTATTCAATGAAGAGGCACGGAAAAGAACTTTTCCTAGACAGACATAAGTCCTGCCCTTGAAGGGGTAGTTTACTTGAAATTAACCTACGAATTGAAAATTTTCGAATTGCCATGGATCAGGATTGTGTTTTACTGCCGGGCTTTCTTTGAAAAATATTTTGCGATTTTTAAGCGGCGTCCAGTCCGATGGTGTGGAAATAAACTTTCCAAGATACGGTCTGGCAATATCCAGGACAAAATCATGAGGCAAGTCCTCAGGTGTTTTAATGCCTTCTCGCGGATTTTCAAGCATCCAGAGAATAGCTGCAACAATGCCTGCTGCTACCTGAAGAGTTGTAGCGTTCTGACCGGGAGCAAGGGATCTGGTCTCCTCAATGCTCAATGCACTTCCAGTCCACCAGGAATTATAAGAATGGCCCATTAAGAGTGCTCCCATTATATCCTCGCCAGATGTGATTTCATTTGTCATAATCCGAAGTCTCGGTTGAAGTTCATAATTTCGGCCTCGCAGTTCGCAGAGAGAGGAAAGCGTATCATGACAGGGCATATAAGCATAATGCACGGTAGGACGATAGACCGGTTTGTCGTCTTCCCAAACAGTTAACAGTTTTGAAAGGCCATATGATTCGCCATGACGGATCGCCATACCTACAATTTCTTCATCCGGTATCCACGATCTGACCCATGTATTAATGCCCATCTGAGGCAAGAGAATCACATTTTTCGGTCCGTATGGAGGTATATGCGCCAGGGGCGGTAATTTGCTCTCATGCGTTCCCCAGGCTATTTCAACCGGAGCAGTTCCTTCTTCCCTTAATCCTTCAATGCTCCATGTTCCGACAAATTCATTAACTTCCTTTGCCCTGTTTGCGACTTGAGTATCCCGTTCGCTACAGTGGATCACTTTTACTCCCAATTTCTTAGCGAGGTGGGCAAAGTCCCTGTTTTTTGCAAGAAGGGTAATTTCCTGTTCATCTTCGGGAGAGACTTTCTTATCAGCACAGGTGCTGGCGGCAATATCCAGCAAGCCTTGCTTTACGAAGTGAGTTATCAGACCAGGATTTGCGCCATGGTCAACAACAGCAGTTGGCGCATCTTTCCAATCACGGGAAAGTTCAAGCAATCTCATTTGCCTTATGTAAAGCGATTTTTCCAATAGGCTTTGAGTCAAAAATTTTTCAGCAGGGTCCCATACTTCAACAGACGTGTTAACGTACAATACATTGTGATCATGACACCACTTAATGATTTCATTGGCATCGATATTCCACGAAAGGTCAATGATCAAGCCTTCATTTTCCATATATCGTGACAAAACCTGACTCAAATTTTTTGGGGTAATTTTTTCACAGACAAATCTTAATCCCTGATTTGTATATTTTTTTAGGGCTTTTGATTTATCTTCAAAATCAATTAAGGTAATATTTTCTAACGGAACATCAAGTTTATCCATTAAAAGGGGTAGGGTGCATTGTGAAACTGATCCATAACCTATAATGAGAATTTTATTGGAAAATGTTTTTTTCATAGGATTCGTAAACGCGAGGCTTGAATATAACTTTTCTTATATACTTTTTATAATAATTCAATTTGATCTCTCCCAAAATCTGGGCCATTGGCTGAGAGATTTTTAATAAAACAGATCGAGTGTATATATAAATAAGTTAATATAAATAAGTTAACATAAATAAGTTAACATAAATATATCTCTATAAATTAACAATATAAATAAGTCAATATGAATAAGTCAAGTTCCAAATTCAAAATATATAATAATGTGATGACAGTGAATGCCACATTACTCAGTATTTGTCAAAAATATGTGCTTTTCCAGATGACGTTTTTGGGAAAAATTCAAGTAATTCTTACTTTAGAGCGTTTGGTTAAAATTGAATAACATCGTTTTTTGGTATCTGATACTTCTATATTTGCTTTTACCTTCCGCATAAAAATCCAATATATCCAAGCTAGATTAAAAATGTATCCAAGCTAGATTAAAAATCGATAGCGTGAAAACATTAATTGTCTCAAACACTAACTCGGTCACAAAGCCTACTATGCTTGATTTGTACTTCAAGTATGGGGTGACTGGCATATCAGCACGTCCATCTGTATGGAAGAGATCATTCGGATATTTCTCATGGCTTCGCGAAGAAGCGGGGAATGCGTTATATACCGAAAATTCAAAGTGAATATATTCAAGAATTGATAAAATGGTTCCACATACTGATTCATCTCATATAAACTCTTTAACTATTTCTGATGAGGGGGAGATACCTCACCAACTTTTGAAATTCCTCACAGAGCTTTCCAGAGCTCTGACTACTGCAGGAATTGCGGTAATGTCCATAGAGTCAATTTTGAAAAAAATATGTCAGGCTTATGGTTTCAAAGCTGAGGAGGTTATTAGTTTACCTACTTTTTTAATCATAAAGATTGCAAATAGCGATTCAAAGGCTCTGGAAGTCACCCTGCAGAAACCCGGAGTACTTCCTTTAGACCAGGTTTCAAGATTATATGAGTTGATCAACCAGGCAGAAAATGCTGATAGGAGTTACGCAGTTGGCTCCTAGCATATTGTTTTTTCCAAACTTTCAAATATTTGAATTAATTTAACGTGTATTGGGGATTCCTTAAGTATTCTGTCACTGCCACTCTTCTAATTTTCATAGCA
>NZ_LZPK01000064.1:0-6842 GCF_001729375.1 Methanosarcina sp. A14
CTCTTATTATTTTTTAACTCCACCTCTTATCTGTAAAATCCTCTCTTCTTTTCTCCTAAATCTCTCCTCTACTAAAAACATTAGTAGAGATCTTCACTGGAATCCTCTTTGTTTTCAATGCATTTTAAGGCTTCAAGTTTCCTTTTCGCGTCTGACATTTCGGGATAGAGGCGAAGGATTTCATTGAAGGTGTTTATGGCCTCGGTATACTTTCCCAGTTTCCCGAGGATAACTCCCCTGTAATTCATAGCTTGCATATCATGAGGTCTTATCCTAAGCAGCCTATCAAAGGTTCTCAGGGCATCCTCATATTCTTCTATTTTTGCAAGAGATATCCCGAGATATTTCAGTGACTGCTCGTGCCAGGGGTTAATGGCAAGGGCTTCGTCAAAGGCCCGGCAGGCAGTTTCATAGAGTTTCTGTTTGAAACAGACAACCCCTACACTATAAATTGCCTTGATGTTTTCAGGGTCTTTTTCTAACGCAAGGTCAAAGGCTTTCAGGGCTTCTCTGTACATTTCAAGCTTGCAGAAGGCAATTCCTTTGTAGTTCAGGACATCGAGATTCTCAGGGGAAATGTCAAGGATACGGTCAAAATAGCCGATTGATTCCTGGGGACGGTTAAGCTTGATAAGAGTCGTGGCTGCGTTATACAGAGCTTCTTCATTCTTCGGATTGAAAAGGGCGGCTTTTTCAAAGGCTTTCAATGCCGCTTCTGGGCTTTCGAGTTCCAGCAGGCAGAGCCCAAGATAGTTCAGGCTTTCAGGGTCTTCGGGTGAGGCTTCCAGCAGCACTCCAAAAGTATCAGCAGCAGCTTCGTATTCACCAAGATTAAAAAGCACAAGCCCTCTGTAATAGAGAGCTTCCTTATGCGCCGGGTCCTGCTGCAAAATAATATCAAAAGCCTCAAGGGCTTTTTCATACTCCTGAAGTTCCATTCTAGCAATCCCGAGCCTGTAACAGGCTTCAATATAATTCGGGAAATCAGGGGTGGACAGGAGTACCCTTTCTAGGTCTTGAGCGGCTTCCTCAAAGCGCTGGAGATTGAAACTGGCAACTGATCGGCTGTAGAGAGTGTTTACGTTGTCAGGTTTCAGGGTTAGAGCAGAACTGAAAGCCTGGCTTGCTTCCTCGTACATATTTAATCTAAGAAGGGAAAGCCCTATCTGCTCCCAGGCAGCTTCTAGAGTTGGATCGAGTTCCACGGCCTTTTCAAAAGCTTCAACGGCTTGTTCATCCTGGTCAAGCCCCCTTAGAGCGAGCCCTGCGACGTACCAGAGGTCGGCAACCTCGGGTTTTACTTCAAGAAGTTTCTCAAATATATCTATGGCGTCTTCATAACGTTCCAGTTTGAGCTGGGAAAGCCCCATTTTCATCCAGACATCTTCAAGTTCAGTGTCACTTAATTTCTCTTTTAATCCAAATTTATCTTCTAATCTTGTTTCATTTTCTAATCTTATTTCATCTTCTAATCTTATTTCATCTTCTAATCTTATTTCATCTTCCAACTCAGGGCTTTCTCTCATTTTTTCTATCTGAGTTTCTTCCAGGCTTAATTCGTTAACTTTTTCAGGAGTTTCTGTTTGATCTTCCAGGGCAGCCTGTTCGAAGGACTCCAGAGCTTCAACATAGTATCCAAGAGAAAATAGAATGAGTCCTCTTCTATACCAGGCTTTTTCAAAGTTAGGATAAAGGGAAAGTAGTTCAGAAAATATTTCAAGGGCTTCCTCATATCTGCCGAGCTCCTGAAACACAATCCCTTTGCTGTAAAAGACCTCTTTTGAAATCGATTCGTTTGCTGTAAGTTTTCCAAGAGGTAGCAGGGCTTCTTCATATCTTCCAAGCTCTATCAGGGAGAATGCAAACTTTTCGAGGAGTTCTTCAAAAGCTTTTGTATTCTCGAAAGCCGGAATTTCTTCTGCGTTTTCTTCTCCTGTGCTTTCTCCTGCGTTTTCCTCATAATTTTCTTCTTCAAACTCTCCAGCGTCTTTAATATTAAAGTTCTCGGTTTCAAGTTCGAGAAGAGCATAAACTGTAGAAACCATTTCTTCTGGCTTTCCAAGTTCGAAAAGGGACAGGGCTTTTTTGTATAAAATTTCGGGATCCGGTGCTCTGGAATCAAGGATAGTATTAAAAACTTCCACGGCTTTTTTATATTCTCTGCTTTCAAAGTAGGCGATTCCTGTGTAATAAGAAATTTCGGGTTGCTGGCAGCCGAGGTCAAAAGCGTTTTCAAAGGATTTTACGGCTTCTTCAAAATTCCCAAGCCTGAAAAAGGCAATACCCCTATAGTAATGCAGATCTTCCTTTTTCTGGCAATATTCCAGAGCCGTCTTAAATGCTTCAACGGCCTCAGGATATTCCTCAAGCTCTAAATGAGTATAGGCTTTTTGTTCAAGGGCGTAAGTACAGTCTGGCTTCAATTTAAGAACAGAGTCAAACATACTAGAAGCCCTCTTTACTTCTCCAAGAGCTTTTAAAGCAACTCCTTTTCTGAAAAGGACAGTTTTTCGCTCTGGATTCATCTCCAGAACCTGATCAAAGAGTCTAAGGGCTTCTTCATAAAACCCCTGCTTGAAGCAGGCTGTGCTCAGGTGTGCAAGAGCTTCAGTATCGAATGGATTTCTTTCAAGTACTTCCCTGAAACCTGAAGCCGATTCCTTATATCTCTTCGACCGCAGTAAAGCGAGGCTTCTCATGTAAAGGGTTTCAAGGTTTTCAGGATCTATTTTCAGGGCGGCTTCAAAAATCCTTATAGCTTCCTCAAAGTCCCCAAGCTCAAAACAGGAAAGTCCCAACTGATAACAGGTATCCTGATAAGCAGGTTCAATCTCAAGGACTTTCTCAAAGTCTTTTGTTGCTTCCTCATGTTGTTTCAGTTTTGAATGGGATATTCCTTTAAAATACCAGGCCTCTACAAACAGGGGATTATTTTCAGTAAGCCTTGAAAAAACCTCAAGCGCTTTTTCGTAAGCTTTCAGCCTGATAAGTGCAAGCCCTTTCCAGTAGAGCGAAGAGTACTTTTCGTCATAATTATTTTGTTTAGAGTTATTTTGCTCAGATGTACTTTGTTCAGAAAGATTTTGTTTAGAGTTATTTTGCTCAGAAAGATATTGTTTAGAGTTATTTTGTTTAAATAAGCCTTGTTTAGAGAAATTTTGTTTAGTGAAGTTTTGTTCAGACATACTTTGTTTAGAGAAGTTTTGTTTAGTGAAATTTTGTTCAGATATACTTTGTTTAGAGTTATTTTGCCCAGAAAGATTTTGTTTAGAGTTATTTTGTTCAGATGAGTTTTTTTCAGGGCAGTATACAAAAAAGCCTTTATCTGAGTCCTTACTTACTTCTTCAAAAAGAGACAGGGCTTTATTGTACTCTCCGGATTCGAAACTGGCGATCCCCAGCTCAAACTTTGCTTCTTTGTTGTCAGGGTCAAGTTCCAGTACTCTGGAAAGGGTTTTAGCTCCGGATTTATACTTCCTTAACTGCAGGAAACAAATAGCTTTTTTATGGAGTACGGAAAGGTTCTCCGGATTTCTTTCAAGTACAGCTTCAAGAGACTCCAGGGCAGCTTTGTATTGTTCGGTTTCAAACAGACATAGAGCTCTATACTCGAGGGCTTCTTGCATTTTAGGATTAAGACGAATTGCAGACTCAAAGGCACACGCTGCTTCTTCTAACATGTTTATCCTATACAGGCTAAGGCCTCTGTAGTACCAGAGAATATCAGAATCTGGCTTTTCTTCAAGAGCGCTCTCAAAGGTTTCTAGGGCAGGGAGATACTTTCCAAGCTGCATTTGCGCAAATCCTTTGTAAGTACTTGCGTTTTCGTAGTCCGGATTTTCATCTTCGTAATCAGGGTTCTCGTCTTCGTAATCAGGACTCTTTATCTCATCACATACTGGGTTATCTATGTCATCATGATCGAGATTTTTTAGCTCTTTATAATCAGAGCTACCTATCTCTTTATAATTTAGATTTTCTATAATTACTTCATCAAAAGCTCTGATAGCCTCTTCAAAGCGTTCCAGTTTTATCAGGGCAAGCCCTTTTCTATACCAGGCTTCCCTAAAATCCGGATTCTCACTGAGAACCTGATCAAAAGCTTTAAGTGCAGTCTCATATTTTCCGATTTCCATTGCAAATTTTCCTTTCCTGCACTGGATTTCCAGATCTTCGGGATTTTTGGCAACTAGTTTTTCAAAGGTTTCCAGGGCTTCTTTCTGCTTTCCTAGCTTCGCCTGTGCAGCTGCAAGGCTATATAATAAATCAGGATAATCGGGATTAAGGGACAGAACTTTTTCAAAGCATTCCAGGGCAGTTTCCGTTTTTCCGAGTTTTAGCAGGGCTGTTCCCCTGTTGTAAATGGAGTCAAGGTCTTCAGGACTTATTTTAATAACTTCGGCAAAGGCTTCGCCGGCTTTTTCATATTCGTTGGCATCCAGTAAAATCAGTCCTCTATTTCTCCAGGCATCTTCAAAGTCAGGCCTGAGGCTTACAGCTTTTTCAAAAGCTTCTAGGGCTTCTTCCGTTTTTCCAAGCTTTCCCAGCACTATTCCTTTATTATTCCAGCCTTTCTCAAGATATGGGTTTAGCCGCAGACCCTCTTCAAAAGCTTCCAGAGATTCTTCATAGCGATCCATGGAATAGAGTGCAAAGCCCTTATTCATCCAGCATGCGTCGTTATCGGGTTTGAGTTCCGCAACTTTCTCAAGAGCTTTCAGGGCAGGCTCGAATTTTCCGTTGTCAAGGAGAATTAATCCTTGCTGCAGCCATAGCCCATAATTTTCGGGTTCTTTTTCAAGGCTCTGTGAAAGAGAGTCAAGAGCCTCTTCGATACGGCCTAACTTGATCAGCATAGTGCCCCTGAGCTTTTGGGCCTTAATAAATTCTGGATTTTGTTCAAGCATGGAATCGAAGGCTTTGAGAGCTTCTTCATACTTTCCTTCTCTGGCAAGCAAACGTCCCTGCTGGTAAAGGGCATCACCGTATGCAGGGTCCAGTTCGGCAGTCTTGGAAAAAGATTTTGCAGCTTCTCCAAAGCGCTGCAGTTTCACGAGAGCAAGAGCCCTATTGTACCAGATTTCTTTAGTTTCTGGATACATTTCAAGAACAGAATCAAAGGCTTCCAGAGCTTCTTCATAGACCTCAAGCTTCATTAGAGCAAGGCATTTGTAATTCCAGGCTTCGAAATAAGTAGGGTCCAGCTTAATGGCTTCTTCGAAAGCTTTTATAGCATCATTGAGCCTGAGCAGCTGGATAAGAGCAAGACCTTTCTTGAGCCAGATTTCTTTATTTCCTGGGTTTATTTTTAAAATTTTAGTAAACGTTTTCTCGGCATCTTCATAGTGGGAAAGTTTGTTTAAAAGAATACCCTTCTGATAGAGAGCAGTCTCGCTAACAGGAAATTTCCTTAAAAATACGTCAACACATTCCAGAGCTTCTTCGTTCTTCCCCAGCTTTATCAACGAAATATATTTTTGTTTCCAGGCATCTTTATGTCTGGAGTTTTCCCGAATCAGAGAATCAAAGCATTCCAGCGCTTTTTCGTACTTCTCAAGCTTTGCAAGAACCAGGCCTTTTGAGTAGCAAGCGTCTGCGTTTTTCGGGTTGATCTCAAGTGCGTGCTCAAAACATTCCAGTGCTTCTTCATAGCTACCGGCTTTTCCAGTTACGGTGCCTCGGGCATACCAGGCGCTTTCGCATTTCGGTTCAAGCTCAAGTGCTTTCTCAAAACAAAGAATTGAAGCCTCATTTTTTTCCAGTTCAGCAAACGCCAGTCCTTTATGGTACCAGATTTTTGGATTTTCAGGATTTATTTCAAGTGCGTTGTCATAGGCTTCGAGAGCTGCTTCAAACTTTTCAAGGGTGGCCAGAGCAATTCCTTTTTTGTACAGGGCATCGAAATTTTCGGGCTCTAAGTGCAGGACCTGGTCAAAGGAGTCGAGGGCTTCTTCTGGTTTTTTGATTTTCAGTAGCGCGAGTCCTCTGTTAAATAGAGCTCCTGTATGACCTGGATCTTTGTCCACAATCTTGTTGAAGACATTAATTGATTTTTCGTACCTTTTCTGTTTAATCAGGCCCAGTCCTCTTTGAAAAGCTTCATCGTGATTGATAACCAACTCCTCCGGTCTTTTTTCTAATTCTGTTCCTGTACTTTCAAATTCTATTTCTGCACTTTCCTGCTTCTGTTCCTGTACTTCTTAATTCTATTTCTGCACTTTCCTGCTTTTGTTCCTGAAAGCTCAAAGATCTAACACTTGGGCAGTGTACTAATTTAGCATGAAAGTACTGTGATTTGAAAAGTACTTTCATTTCTTTGTGCCTGTTATTCGAAGAATTTCATGTTTGTTTTCTGTAAAATTACAAATCTCAATAAGTTATTGGGTAGAAAATTTCATATCGAAATATCAATTTCTCCATAGTATGCAAGAACTTAACTTCAAGTTTACAGCAAGTTTGAGACACTGCCGAAACTTAAGTACTAGTTTTTTATCAGACCTTTATAATATTTTGCTCTGTTTTCTCCAACTTATGAGTTTTTGCGAGTTTTTGCCTCTCACTTATTGTTTAAACCTCTTTTCCAGAACATTAACGATTTACCAGTGTTAACCGTTAAATTTAGTACGGCATCCAACCCGAAGTATATTGTCATTATTAATTTTTGTTTAAAATCTAATTTTCTAATATTGTATATAAATGATCTTCAATAATTGAGTGTGGGAGGCCAATTTTCAGTTTCTTTTTGAAATGTCTTTTTTAACAAATGTTCTCATGTACTTTGCAGGCAACCGTATTATAAATATACTGTGAATGAAAATACTTATAATCTCTAAAATAATCTC
>NZ_LZPK01000065.1:0-19240 GCF_001729375.1 Methanosarcina sp. A14
TGCTTGTGTAACTTGCTTGTATAACTTGCTTATGTTTTATTTCGCTTATCAAATGTGTAAGTCCTATTTATACCTAAAAAGTGCCAGTAGTCATATAAAAGTAAACTAGGGTATTAACTGGCATAATATCGTCCTGCAACAGATATGTTGCAGGAAGTGAATTGAAAAACATACAGTTTAAAACTACATCAATTAGACATAATAACATCAATTAGACGCAGTAACATCAAGTTAGGTAAAATAACGTCTATTTGAGAAAATAAGGTAGATAAAATAAGGAGTGGACATATGGGAAAAAAGATATTTGATAGAATAAAGAAGACAATATGCATTTTGATGCTGGCCTTTTTTGTATCGTCAGTAACTATTGCATCAGTAAGCGCAGCTTCGCAAAAAACTGAGAATCAATGGGGCAATGAAAAGAAGCAGTGGGAAAATGAACAGAATAATTGGGACAAAGAGAAGAGAAACTGGGAAAGCGAAAAGAAAAACTGGGATAATGAGAAGCAGAAATGGAATAATAAGAAACATGGCGACGATTACAAAAAATGGCAAACAAAATATAAAAAATGGCAAGATATCTATAAAAAATGGCAAAATACGTATAATAAATGGCAAACAAACCATAAAAAATGGTTAAATAAATATAATCACAGGTCCCATTGAAACAGACGATGAAAACCAAATGTAAAAAATGGTTATGACTGACTCGTAAAACAATGACTGACTCGTAAAACCCTCTATTGGATTGCAAAACGGAAGATTCTTAACCATTTGTGTTAAAGGATCTTTCTTGGTCGGACTTATGCAGTTGAAAAGCAAAATAAAGCATGAGCAAGTCTATCATATATGTTATTGATTAGACAATTTGAAATTTCATGCTACTTTTTTCTCGATTCAACTGCGCAGGTCCTTATAAAATATCCTGATGACAAATGCATTTTTTCTTAAAAACGAAGTATTTAAGGGCCGAAGTATTTAAGAGTCCTAAGTATTAATCAGTAAATCCTAAGTATTAATTAGTAAATTATTTATAAGATTCTGCTGGAATATAAAGTTCAAAAAAAATTTATTCTTTACATTAAATTCCTATAATCTTTTCTGTTTCTAAAAGTAAGCTTATATTTAATCCAGTTAATTTCAGGACTGTTAACAGGCAAACAGCGTTGAGACAAAAAGAGCAGGAAAACATGGTAATTAACGGAGGTAATCTATGACAGTAAAAACATTAAAGTTAATTTCCCGTTTTGCGATAGGGCTGATTATATTGAGTATTATTCCTTCAGGGGCTTTTGCTTCAGAAAACGAAAACCTGACAAACCTGACGGATCTGATTTATGATCCAGGGTCCTGTCCTTCTTGTCCTGCAGATAATATAAGCGAAGAAAATTTCACTGAAGTTCAGGCAGACATGCTTGACTCAATCAGTAAGAGAATTGCTGAACTTCAAAATCTCTATAGTGAGGTAAGTAAGGTTTCAAATGCATCTGACCTCCAGAATGTTTTGTCTAGAAAAAGGCAGGAAAAGGAGGATTTGGAAAATGACGAAAGGAATATAGAATCTGACGAAATGCAAACGGAGCCTGAGGAAGGGCATGAGTTTTGTCATATCCTGCTTGAAAATATAACTGATGAAAATTTCACTGACGTTCAGGCTGTTATCCTGGATTCCATCCAGTACATGGCTGAGGAGTCCGAAACTGCTCAAACCAGGCTCGTGGAAGCCGGTGAGAGCGGCAAAGCTGAAGAGCTCAACGAGAAAATTACTGAGATTCGAGACCTGTATGCCGAGGTGAGCGAAGCCTCCACTGCAGCAGAACTCAAAGGGGTCCTATTAACCTATGAACAGGAAAAGGCACTTGATTCCATTGAGAAGAAAATAGAGCTTCTTAAAGCCAGAATGAACGAAAGCGAAAACGCAAATGATGAACAGCTCAATAGCAGAATTACTGAACTTACGGCCCTGATCGAAGATCTCAAAGGGGCCGAGTCGTTTGACGAACTAGAGAAAATAATGCACTCAGCTAGGGATACCACAGTGTAAAGCAGAAAACGGATGCCGAAGATTCTGTGCAACAAAAAGTCTTCGGCCCTATTAACCGTCCTGGTTGAATTCAGGATAACCAAACTGAAAATAACACAAGTGGCAGCGTTGAAATCTAACGCAAAAGTCCCAACCTATCGAAAAACTGTAACCTGCCAAAAAGAGAAATATCCTCCTGAACATGACTCTGAGAAATTAATCCTCCTGATAGAACTTCAGTATCTTTGTTTCCCTTTGTCTCAAGATCAGCCTGTTTGACCACGCCGACCACGTTGTTGCCGGGGTTTTCGGTCAAGCCTTTTTTAAAAAGGGTTGTGCTTAAGCCTTTTTTAAAAAGGCTTTTTACCATGCCGACAATCTTTTTCGGAAAAAGCGACGCGGGTTTTAGTATTTCAACTTCAACTTCATTCCGCAGAAAGGACAGAAGTTGGGGGCAGTGGTGAAATTCAGGTTTCTGGAGCAATATGGGCAGGTCAGCACGATTCCTTTTTTCTTCTCGTTAATTGCATTTTGGTGGGCTCTGGACTCCTTGGTTTCTTCAACAGAAATTGAAAGTTCAAGTTCTTTAAGAGAATTCATATTGCAGATATCGCCTGAGATATTTGAAGTTTCAGTCCGAACTTCAGAATCATCATCTGTCATGCAATTCCTAGAAACTGGCTTTGCGCCAGAGATTTCTGTCTCATCCGGAGAGGTTACTGATGAGGAATTGGATTTATTTATTTTTTCAAGAGCTTTCAATGCAGCCCTTCGCACGCAGGCATCTGTACTTTCAGTAGCTCTGACAAGTCCTGAAACTGCCTCTAAGGTACCGATTTTCTCGAGTGAGCAGATAGCGACTTTTTGCATTGAACGATCAGGTTTTTCAAGAATTTCTACCAATTTAGGAACAGCTTGCTGTGCTTTGAGGTCCCCAAGTGCAGAAGCTGCAGCTTCTCTCACTACTGCCTTAGTGTCATCAAGGGCTCTGATAAGCCCTGAAATAGCTTCAATAGTGCCTGATCTTCCAAGGCCCAAAACTGCTGATTCTCTGACCGAATTATCAGGGTCGTTAAGAGCTTTAACCAGCCCTTCTATGGCTTCAGGGGTTCTGCTTTTTCCAAGAGCACAGGTAATCGCCTTCCTTACGGAGTTTTCATATATATCAAAAGCTTTAACCAGTCCCCTGGCCGCTTCCGGAGAACCTATATCTCCCAGTGCATCTGCAGCGCGGCTTCTCAGATACCAGTCAGGGTCATCCAGGGCTCTCAAAAGCCCTGAAACTGCTTCAGGCGTTCCGATCTTCCAAAGAGCTTCAATTGAAACTTTTCTCACATCCCTGCTCGAAGCTCCGAGAGCTTTGACAAGAACAGGCACTGAAGTTGACATACTTACAATTTTACAAAGAGTTTCTGATGCAGTTTCCTGTACAGGTTGCTTTGGGTCCCTGAGGATTTCCATCAGCTCATCAAGCACATCTGACTTGCCTCTTTTTCCCAGTGTTTCGGCAGCTTGCTGCCTTGTTTTGTTATCCGAGTTTTCAATTACCTTTACCAGACAGAGAGCAGCTTCATAAGTGTCAATTTTCCCAAGAGCTATTATTGAAATCCTTCTCAGCGAATTATCTGGATAAGCTAGGGCTTTTTCAAGGCCGTAAATTGCATCTCTTGAACCTATCCTCATCAAGGATTTCACCGCTTCCTTCTGGACAAACCTGTCCCTGTCCTCGAACCCTTTCATAATGCCTGAGATAGCTTCAGGTGTGCCTATTTTTTCAAGGGAAGCAATTGCAGTCTTTTTAACCGGACTATCAGGATCATTAAGTGCATTTATAAGATCAGGGACAGCTTCCGGCGTATTGAGTTTTCCCAGGGCTTCTGCAGCAGCGGTTCTTACTTTCGGATTTGAATCATCCAGCGCTCCAATCAGTGCGGGTAACGCGTAAGGGTCCCCTAGCGTTCCAAGTTTTTCGGCAGCAATTGCCCGGTTTCCCGCAAAGACCGAGCGTTCCAATTTCTTAATAAGATTCTTTATATTATCATCCATTTTCCTTCTATCCCCCATTAGTGTAAAGCTTATCAGGACTAACTATAATATAAAAAACATTTTAAAGTATATCGTCAACAGACTAAATATATATAAAATGTATTCAGTCTTTTAATTCTAAAAGTGGCACTTTCAATTCCTGGTTTTCTAGCCTGTTGTGTATACAATTTTTACATAACTAACCCCATCTGTTTACCGACCCCATTTGTTTACTAATCCCATCTGTTTAAATGAGCTTGATAAGTTGCAAATGTCCATTCTTTACACTATTAAACTCATCCCTTAACAGTTTACGTTTTTAAATATATTACATTCAAAGATATATGAAGTTTTAGATTGTTAATATAAATAATATGTAATTTGGTTGCCTTGCATTTTTTTCAGGTTACTCTCAGGTTACAGGCTTCATTTTAAAAACCTACGTTTAGAGAAAGTGTAGATTTTGAATTGAAAAAGGAAACGTAAAATGAAAAATGAAACAAATTATAAAAAGAAAGATATATGAGAAAGTTTGCCGAGATAAATCAGTAAAACGGAGCCGTAAGCGAAGGGGGATAGTAGTGAGTTGAGAGCAGGATAAACAGGCCAGATACTGGTACTGTGATATTACCATCTATATTCTCGACTCTTTCTATAAGTGTACATACTATTCCTGCAAAGACCCCGGCAAAGCCCATTTTTGCGCCGATAATTATGCAAAGCAGGAGCATACCTACAGTACCTTCCCAGGCTTTTGCCCTTTTGTTATACTTAAGGTTCCTTATTATGTCTGTAATCCCATTCCATATGCCATGAAAAGTACTGGAACCACTCCAAGCCAGAAACTCCTGTCAATGTACCAGGTAAAAAGCACTATCAATCTCCAGCTTAATGTAAAATCAACATCATAGAGGTTTTCGGGGTCCTGGAACCAGTACATTCTCTTGTTGAATTTATGCGGCGGTAGGTTATAAGAGCAAGTCCATAAGCAGTAGCGACCGATAAAGCAGGCTCATGAGCAATAAAGGGGAGTAGCATTGCTGTCAATCAGCCAGCCAGGAAGTGAATTACTTTTCTTGAAAAATACATTGAAGAATTAATCGATCTTCCTTTTTCCAAAGCAGTTTGATATATCTTTTTTGAGAAAATCAAAATCACAAACAGGTTCCAGACTGCAATTGCCTTAAAGACAGGCAGATCTTCCAGTATAGATTTCAATGAAATTTGAAACACAGCCTCCATGATACACTCCACATCTTCTAAATATTAAATTTTTTGAATTTATTACCACCATTTCTGTTGAATAAAATTTCTCATAAAATATCTATAACTGCGAAGACTGGTTACGGAAACCTTTCTAAAAATAAAATTTCCCCATTTTTATTTTTTAACTTTTTTTAAATAAATATAGAAATACCTATATATTTTATAATCTTTGTACTGTCAATGGAGGACCTATATGAGATTCAACAAGCAGATCTTTACAATACTTATTCTATCTCTTTCACTGGCCCTTTTAGGAAGCGGATGCATCTCCGAAGGTGAAGGAGCAGAGGGCAATGCCACACAAGGAATAACCGAAAGCGAGTTTTCTAATATCAGGGAAAATCCGGTAACACCATGGAATCCTGTACCTACAGCACCTGATATTGATCCCACAGCTTATATTGACCCTCAGGCTTCAGTTATAGGAAATGTGACAATAGGTGCCAGTATTATGGTTTCCCCTATGGCATCTATTCGGAGTGATGAAGGAATGCCGATTTTCGTGGGAAGCAGGAGTAATGTCCAGGACGGAGTTGTGCTTCATGCACTTGAGACAATTGATGAGGAAGGTGAACCTGTAGAAAAGAACACTGTTGAAGTTGCCGGCGAGAAATATGCAGTTTATATAGGAGAAAATGTTTCACTTGCTCACCAGTCCCAGGTTCATGGCCCGGCTTCCGTAGGCAACGATACTTTCATTGGTATGCAAGCTTTCGTTTTTAAGTCAAAGATAGGAAACAACTGCGTACTTGAGCCTACAGCAGCAGCAATTGGTGTAACTGTTCCTGACGGAAGGTATATTCCAGCAGGTGTGGTTGTCACTTCCCAGGAAGAAGCAGATAAGCTGCCAGAAATTACTGAAGATTATGCATACAAACATACTAATGAAGCCGTAGTGTATGTAAACGTCCATCTGGCTGAGGGATACAACAAAGCCTCATAACCAGAAACTGTTTACACAGCAGGGAATTAATTTAAATAAAAAAGTCAATTGGTTGAAACCAAAAAGCTTAGTTAATCTTAAGTTTTGCCCGAGATTCCAGCCTTTATCCTTTTCGGGTAAAACTTCTATTTTACTTTCAGATTTCTTTCCTAAATTGGCGAAAATAAGGTTTATTTTCCAATTATAATATTGTCTTATCTTTTAATATATAAATACAATTATAAGCTCATATTAATCAATATAAATAATCAATTTTTTCAACAAATTAGCAATTAAATACAATTATAAGTTTATATTAATAAATATAAATAATCAATTTTTTCAACAAATTAGTAATTAATTATTTATATGGATAACACTATCTTTTTTAAGTTAACGGTGGTAATTTATGAAAATCGCATACAGGTACTTTTCTTTATTCTTAACGCTCGTACTTCTTACGTTACCTGCAGTAGCGGAACCAGGCGTCGCATCCGACTATAGTAATTTTACGGAAGATGAAACTTATACTAATAGCCCTGTAGAAAATATTACTTTTCTTACTGACAGCTCCGAATCAGAATTGTTTCCTGTATGGACTGCCGATGGAAATTCTATTCTGTATACGGTTCACAGGGACGGATCCGATAATTTAGAATCGTATAAAATGAAAGCAAACGGAAGTGAAATAGAGCGAACAGGCATTGGGGAGGGAAACCTTGCCGGCTTTAGCGATATAAATCCTAATGGAACCGAATTGCTTTCAACGAAATTAAATGGTTCCCAAACCGGCCTTTATCTTGTGAATCTAGAAAACGGAACTGTAACCCCGGTTGCGGATGATCCTGACAAATCCGAAGGTTGGGGTTCATGGTGCCGCCTTGGAAAAAAAATCGTGTATACTCAGAAGTCAGGGGATGCCCCTTCCGAGCTCTGGATAGTTAATCGGGATGGAAGCGATAAGAAAAGGCTCGGTACTTCCGAAAATGTCGGAATGGGAAAAGACTGGTGCCCTCTTGGCCTGAAAATAGTATACAGTGCTAATGATTCTAAAGAGGAACCTGATCTATGGACAATAGAATGGCATGGCACAAACCAAACTCAGCTTACCGATACTCCATACGGGGAATGGGATCCCTCTTATAGTCCAGATGGAAAAAGAATAGTATACATATCCGACGAAGGAGGAAAGCCTGAAATCTGGCTTCGTGATACCAAAGGAAGCTATAAGGTCATGCTTACAAACAATATCGGAGTAATCGACTCAAGCCCCAGATGGAGTCCTGACGGCTCAAAAATAGTTTTTACGGTACATAGGATGCAGAATATTTTGGAAAATTCTACAGTAAATGGTTCGAGTTCTGTTTTACTTAATGGTTATATCAGTAATATGATTACGGATAATTCTACGATGATGGATAATTCTACAATGGCAAATAATTCTATAATTGGTGGCTCAGATATTGCTGTTATAGAACTTGAACCTTTATTAAGCATTTTAGACTCTACTTCAGAAAATGGTTTAGATAATTTTACAATTAGTGGCTCAGATACCGTAGTTATAGATCCTGGATCTACATCTTCGGCCTCTCCTCTTTAAATAATTTCCAGATAATATTTAACAGAGGCTGAAGTCGATGATTTTAGTAAGGCTCAGAAAAAAAGAACTACTATTATTTTTAGATTGATTTCTTAAACTTTGAGCGCGATCATCGAACTCTATATCATCGAAATCCATATATCTGAACTCCACACGACTGATATCTATTATAGCATGTCTGTCATGGAAACTGAAGGATGGAAATTAAAGGCATTGGCGTCGATCCATCCTACTTTCCATTTTTGTTCTTTTATTCTTTAATTATTCATCCAGCCCTTTTCTTCCAAAAATGTAATTTGCAACCCTTATAGCATCTATTTCTCCGGTTTCCTTTTCCGGAGAGTCGCTCAGTTTTACGACAGGAATACCGTCAATGCTGTGCAGCTTTATGACCATGTTAAGAGGAGGGCTTTCTCGGAAAAAATCGGAGTTGTTGGTAAGGCTTGTGCCTATGCCGAAACTGCAGTTGATTTTACCTTCACAATATTTTTTGAGCTGGATAGCCGTATCCGCATTGAGGGCATCACTGAAAACAATTAACTTTTTCATGGGATCTATGCCCATTTTCCGGTAGTGCTCTATCACAGCATCCACAAAATCGTAAGGGTCTCCGCTGTCGTGCCTGAACCCGTCGTAAACTTTTGACAACCTCAGGTCCATATCTTTAAAAAAGGCTTTTGAGCCGAAAGTGTCCGTAAGGGCGATTCCCAGGTCCCCTTTATAAACATCTATCCAGTTTTCAAAAGCAAACCGGTTTGCATACCTTAGCCCTACAAGTGCTGAGGTACCCATAATCCATTCGTGCCCGACAGTTCCGATCGGTTTCAGGCCGTATTTTTTTGCAAAATACACATTGCTTGTTCCTGTCAGGGTTTTTATCCCTGTCAGGGTTTTCATCACATGGTCGTGGAGTTCGGAACTTCTTCGCCTGCGGGTCCCAAATTCCGAAAAAAGACAGTTGTTTTCCTCAAGGGCTTTTCCCATCTCAAGAATTTTATTTTCATAGGCAGTCAATACGGATTCGGAAGTACAACCCTTTTGGGAATCTCTATTCCACTCTTTTTCAATGGTTGTGAAATATAGTTCCGAAACCGTAGCCATAAGGACAATTTCCCAGAGAATCGTGCTGTGCCAGGGTCCTTTTATCCGAATGTCCAGATCTTTTTCTTCGGTAAGGCAGACTTTTACCTCACCTGGCTTGAAGCGGAAATTCTTAAGATATTCAAGGTACATGGGTTTCAGGTAAGGGCATTTCTCTGAAAGCCAGTTGTATTCTTCTTCTGTTAATGCTAATTTCGAGATCTCTTCGCGTATAGTCCTTTTCAGTTCTTCTACAAACTCCGTAGTAAAGCGCTGGGAACCCCGGTTAGTAAACCGGTATTCAGCCTCAGCTTTAGGAAAAAGTTCAAGCACTGCAAGTTGCATGGTGAATTTATAAAGGTCGTTATCAAGTATGGATTGTATCACAGAAGGTCTTCCTGTAGCGTTTTAAATGCTTCTAAAGCAAATATTTTTTATTTAATTACACCTTTTGCTCCAGATATATAACGGTTTTATTTTTAAAATTTCTGACACACGTGTATAACTTCTGTGGACAAAGTCAGGTTTTCTTTATTAGCTTTCAGAAAATAGAAAAGATTTTTTGAGAAAAGATTTTTTGAGAAAAGATTTTTTGAGAAAAGATTTTTTGAGATAAGGCTTTTTCGGGCTTCACGCCAAACAAATAATTACGTGAAAAGCGATACTTATTCCGGATACTAATTTAGAGAGGTATTTGGGGAGATGAAAAGAGAAGTGAAGTTCGCAACAAAATGTGTACATGCCGCAGAAAAGCCGGATCCGGTTTTTGGGGCGCATACAACTCCGATATTCCAGACTTCAACGTTCATTTTTGAGAATGCCAGGCAGGGAGCAGCGAGGTTTGCAGGAGATGAATCCGGGTACGTATATGCCAGAATTCCTCCAAATACTCCCACGCATGCGGTTCTCGCTGAAAAATTTGCTGCGCTTGAAGGTGGGGAAGCGGGGCAGACCTTTGCCTCTGGAATGGCAGCGATCACTGCAATTGCGTTAACTGCCCTGAAGCAGGGAGACCACCTTATCTCAACGGATGTGGTATACGGCTGCACCTACAGCCTCTTTTCTCAGGTTTTGCCAGGGCTTGGAATAGAGGTCAGTTTCATCGACACTTCTAAAACCGAAAATGTAAAGCGAGTTTTCAAACCCGAAACAAAAATGGTTTTTCTTGAGAGTCCTGCCAATCCTACGCTTACCGTGTGTGATATTACCGAAATAGCCAGGATAACCGGAGAAAACGGGGCCCTCTGCGTTGTGGACAACACTTTTGCAACGCCTTATTTCCAGAGACCTCTTGAGCTTGGGGCGGACCTTTCCCTAAGTAGCTGTACAAAATATATAGGCGGCCACGCAGATCTCCTTGGCGGAATCGTTGCAGGAAATAGGGATTTTATAGACCGAATGTCCACAATTGTCGGATATACGGGAGGCATTATGGGTCCTCATGAAGCCTGGCTCTGCATAAGAGGGCTTAAAACCCTGCATATCCGGATGGAAAAGCACGCTGAAAATTCAATGAAGGTTGCGGAATTTCTTGAATCCCGACCCGAGGTAGATTGGGTCAGGTATCCAGGACTTCCAGGGCATCCTCAGCACGAACTTGCACGCAAGCAAATGAGTGGGTTCAGCGGGATGCTCTCTTTTGAGGTAAAGGGCGGAATTGAAGCCGGGAGGAAGCTCATGGACAATGTAAAGCTCTGTTCTCTTGCTGTGAGCCTCGGAGCTACGGATACCCTTATTCAGCACCCTGCATCGATGACTCATGCATGTGTTCCTCATGAAGTAAGAAAGAGTGTAGGCATAACTGACGGGCTTGTCAGGCTCTCGGTAGGGATTGAAGATTACGAAGACATAATTGAAGACCTCAAACAGGCCCTTAAGGCAATTTAAGCCAGCTCTTGAAGCAATTTAAGTCTTCCAGACCTAAATGTGTTACCTGTTTAATGGCCGAGCTGTGGTTACTTATTTCATGACCTAATCACTGTTACTTATTTCATTTTCAAACTCAGATAAGGTATATGTGCTGTAGAAATAATCATTCATTTGTGAAATTAAGTACTCAAAATTGTACCTGTAATATCAATTTTGAAATATCTGGAAAGTTAAATCCGGAAAATTAAGTCTGGAAAGTTAAATCCAAAAAATTAAGTCTGGAAAATTTAAAAGTAAGGTTAAAGCCGTAAAGTTAAAACTCGGGGGGAGTTTCATATGAAGGCACTCATATTCGGAGCCGATGGTTTTGAAGATCTTGAACTTTTCTATCCTTACCACCGCTTGAAAGAAGAGAGGATTACAACACATATAGCTTCAATGAAGAAGGGGCTAATAAAAGGAAAGCATGGTTATGAGGTCAATGTAGACATTGCTTTTAAAGACATAAACCCTGAAGATTATGGTATTCTTGTAATATCCGGAGGAAAAGGCCCCGAAAAAATGAGGCTTGACGAGAATGCACTTGAGATTACAAGACACTTTTTCAAAGAAAACAAACCGGTTGCTGCAATTTGCCATGGTCCACAGGTTCTCGTCTCTGCAGGCGTTATAAAAGGCAAGAAAGCAACCTGCTGGCTAGGGATAAGGGATGACATCATAGCCGCAGGAGCACTTTACGAAGATACAGAAGTTGTAATTGACGGAAATTTTGTATCTTCAAGAAGCCCTGCTGACCTTCACGCCTTTGGAAGAGAAATGATTAAGCTACTAAAGTAAACAGTTTTTGTTTCTTCCTTATCCTTTAATCATTTATGATACAGTTTTTGTTTCCTCTTTCTCCTTTAACTATTTATTTTTTTGTCTGTAGCTTTTTTAGCTCCGTTTTAGTTTTTCCTTCTCGAATTTATGCTTCTTCCACCCCGTCACTAATTATCACTAACTAATAGACATATCAATAGACATTTTTCGGAATGAATGAAAATTTGATCGCAATTATCAAACTATTTCCTCTGAAAAAATACGTTGTCAATATAAATTTTTTGTATTTTATACATGTGCCAAAGGCTTATGAGGGTTTCTACAAATTAAGGTCTCATTTTCAATTAGGCCATCAATGTCTGTTACCAACCCTTTTTATATTTCTTTGGAAGTTTCTGCTCCTTATTATTAGCTTTTCTTTCACGCGTCGATCTCTTAGCTTTTTTTGATTCAGATGTTTCATGCTTCAAAATATTTGAGCCTTGATTTTTTCTGGTTTTAGTATCTTCAAAAGAAGACGGCTTAGTATCTTCTTCCTCTTTTTTAACAAGCTTTTTCATGCTATCTAGCATTTTCTTAAAAGGATTTTTTCTTTTTTCGGGATTATTGTGCGAACTATTAGGGTTATTATCAGCCATAAATTATCAACCATAAAACTGCATACTTTTTTATTATCTTATTATTTTCGTAAGCAACATTAGGATTAGCAGGTAAATGCTAACAACAATGAATATGAATTGTTGCAAAGATATTTTAGAGAATTACTGCATCGTGCATTAATTTATTTATATACTTAACTACATATGTAGTAGTGTGAAACAGTATAAAACTATTCGACTCTCAAAAAGTGTATTTTCAGACCTGAAAGCCTTGCAAAAAGATGGTGAATCGATTCCAGATACCGTCAGAAGAATACATAATGATTACTTGGATTGTATTGAAGAAATTCAGTACAGATATTCAAGAGATCTGATGAATGACGGGTCATTTACTCAGTATATTTCTATCACTGCGAGTGATAACAGTAGGTACGGTCCACGATATAATGAATATTTCATGAAGATCGGAGACGATATGAATGACATCGTTAGGCTTCCAAAAGACGTTCTTGATGAAATTAGATGGATGCCGCAACACCCCGATGAGATATTCAATACTACCATGTTCACTTTGATATCTATTGAAAAGGCTTTGATGGAATGGAATAGAGAAGATAAAAAATAAAACTGATGTGTCTCTCTTTGAGCTCATCCCAAAACTCAAAATTATTTCTCTTGACCTCAATAAATAATAACTAGAGTTTCTTATCGTGAGAAATGGTTCTGGATTTCTGTTCAATTTCAGAATAAAAATTGGTTTTGAGATAAGTTCTTTTTAAAGTTTTTGATGTTTATACAGTTCTTATATCTGTTATGTTTACTGACTTACAATTCAATCAACTTCGTTACTCCGTTTTCTAATCCTTCAATACGGTAGCCAGGAAATGAAATATCTTAATTGCTCCTTCCTTTAAAGATTTTTTTCTGGATATATTTGGTCCGTCTGGCTAGAGTGATATTACTGGCTTTTGCACGTGGTTACTGGCCGGGTTACGATACTACGATTGAGTTAGCTGTCACGATTATCCCAAGATAACAATGTATAAAAAAACTCTTTTAATTATCTTCATGATGTCAATAAGCTATTTACCGTGCAAATGTATATATTTTAAAACTGTTTATAAGTTATTATCTAATTTATAAAGTAATTGTAAAAGATTTTTTAGCTAACAACCTATTCATAAACTCGAAATATCAGGAGGTTACCATGAAAGACTCTGAAGTAAAAGTGTTGGACGAAAATGACTATATTTTTATTAAAGCATTAAATAATCTTGGAATGTCACGAAATGCCGCTACAACCATGGCATATCTTATGAATGTAGATGAAGCTTCATCCCGGGAAATTGAAATAAGTACCGGATTAAGGCAACCCGAAGTCAGTCTTGCAATGAGATTAATGTGCAACCATTCCTGGGTTAATATGCGCTCGGAAAAAAAGCCTGGAAAAGGGAGACCGATGAAAATATATTCTCTTGCTGTTTCGGTTGAAGAGATCATAAGTTATTACGAAGATAGGATTTACAAAGAATCTCAAGCAACCATATCAGCAATCAAAAAGCTGAAAGTGATGAGCAAACAAGTGCCTCTTACATCTTTAAAATGAAAAAATTCAAACAGAGCTAGCTCCATAATGGTTGACAATCTTTTTTGGAATTCACTATTATGGAGTGGAAAAAACATTTAATATTGACAGCTTGCTCGTGTGTAATTTCGTTTAGCTTTTCAATCTCTCATTTTTATTGTGCGGCTGGTTCTTTGAAAAGCAAAGTCTTAACGCCAGATGCTCCGAAATATCCTTATTCCAAGCAATAGTTGCTATTGTAAGTAGCTTCCAGGTATATGCTTGCGGTTATATCTGCGGATTATAAGCCTTCAATTTTAGTGCAAAAATAGCTATCACGAATTCCCCCAATGCGTGCTCCAGTTCAGTCTGGTTTTAGTGGCTCTTATTAGCTACTTTTTTTCTGTAGTTAATCTAATTCGATTAAATTGTGAGTCAATAATAAGGCTGCGACCTCATTTAATGTCAGTTTAAGTTCTGACTTTCCCTGAAATAGTTCATCATGGATCGCAGTTAAATACTTTTTATTCGGCGGAATATACCAGTAGGGATGTGATAAAACCCCATTTTCATAAATTAACGATAATTCCTCTATTTTGTTCAAGACAGCTTTTTTATCCATAGTTCCTTCGAAAATAATGTTTATAGTTCTCTCAAGCTCCTAGATAAAAGATATACGTTTTCCAATGTTAGGGTTCTCTCTTAAGTTCCCCATTTATCTCATATATCTTATATTAACTCTCTTATATATTCTTCTAAAATTGCTATTTTGTTTTATTTCAGTCGTTTAGCAAAATAGCAGAAACCTTCTCACAATCCTGTTTTTAAGCCTGTTACGAGTGTATGCCCCGCTACGAGCGTATGCTTATCTTCCTGAATATGAAAGTCAGAGAAAAAATTAGAGGACGAACACTCGGCTGGCACAGCTCTAGCAGCGAAACTGGGACATGATACCTATTATTTAAATATCGAGGGCTATATCTAGTATCAAGATGATCGACGAAGCGCTGAGGGTTTTTAAAGATCTTGACTCTAAGGATTTCAGGATCCTGACTGGCATTGAAACCGGAATGAAGCATTATGAATGGGTGCCAATGGAAGAACTGAATAAATATACCAGGATGCCCTTTGAGAAGCTGGAATATAAACTAAAAAAGCTTGTGCGGAATAAGCTTGTGATCAGGACTACCCAGCCTTACGAAGGTTTTCAGATTTACTTTGAAGGGTATGATGTCCTTGCCCTTAATGCCTTTGTCAAGAGAAAGAGTATCAGTGCAATAGGAGACGAAGTAGGGGTAGGAAAGGAATCGGTTATCTATGAAGCAATCCTTCCGCCTGAGCTTGCAATTGGGGAACCTGTTCCGGTTGTAATCAAGTTTCACAGGGAAGGAAGGACAAGTTTTAAACAGATAAAACGTGTGCGTGAGCACCTGGGAGAAAGGGAACACTTTTCCTGGATCTATGCAGCCAGGCTTGCAGCCCAGCGGGAGTACGATATCATGACCACTCTGTATTCAGAGGTCTCAATTCCAAAGCCCTTTGACCACAACAGGCATGCAATAGTCATGGAGCTTGCAAAAGGTAGCCTTCTTTCAAAAACAAAACTTATTGACCCCGAATGGTATCTAGATGAGATCCTTAAACAGGTGAAAATTACCTATTCACTGGGAGTCATCCATGCCGATTTAAGTGAGTATAATATCTTTGTTTCCGAAGATGGCATCCAGCTAATTGACTGGCCTCAGTATGTCACTCCTGAACATCCCCACGCCGACGAAATTCTCGAAAGGGACGTTTCAAATATCCTGACTCATTTTTTCCGAAAATACGGAATTAAAAGGGAGCTTGATGAAACAATCCGCGAAATTAAGAGTCAGGCAGGCAAAAACACAGAGGATATAAAAAAAGGCACAGAAAGCGAGACTAGTAGAGGTACTGTAGAAGAAGGGGAGCTTGAAGAAGCTCTGGAAGAAGATTTTGAAGAGGATATTTTCCAGGAAGAAGACTTTGAGGTCGAAAGTTTCGAAGCTGAAGAATTTGAGGCTGAGAAATTTGAGGCTGAAATAATCAAATCCGACGAAACTGAAGCAGAAAATCGAAAAATACAGAATCCCAAAAAAGCTGCCTCGAAAAAAGAGACTACAGATAAAGAGTAAATTGAGGTTTTGGTATTTTTCTTTAAATTACTTATTTTCCAAATAATAATCACAAAAGGTGATTTTACAAAAATATTGTCTATTTGTTTTTTAAATAAATTTTTAATACTTATCGTATGGATTATACCTGATTAAGGCTATTTTAAGTTAGTAATCTAGAAACAAGCCATAAAAAGGTATGATACATAACAAAAATTATTGAGAAGAAAGTCAAATATTTATTGCTACAACTGAGTGATTTTTTAGGGGTTGCAAAAACAATAGTTGTAAGCCTGAAGAGCATTGAAGGTAGACAAATATGAAAAACTATTTAGAAAAAAGTAAAAGACAAAAAGGAAAATATAAGAGTTTATACTCTTCACACCAACCAGTTACTACTCAACCAGTTACTACTCAACCAGTTACTACTTATAGATTTTATAAGTCACCTTTTTGAAAAATCAACATCTTCAACCACTTGCTTTTCAACATATTAAAACATTCAAGTGACATTTAGGCAATATTTTTGCACTAAACTCTTCGCTTGATTCTTATTTCAATGACCTTCTTCTCTAATTGGTACGCTTGCCTCAAAATTAACTCGAACAAAAGTCTTCTGGTCTAAAATGTTAATGGAACTCAATAAATTACTTGGTTCAAGATTATAATCTATTTTATATTGTTTTAGTTCACTCTTTCTATTTTATATTCTTCTTAATATTTTACTAAAAACCGTCATTTTGTTTATTATTACTTCAATTTATTAAGTTCTTTCAATGAGTAACATATTACACTAGTTAACATTGTAATAACTGGAGTTTTAATCAATAGATGATAATTATTAAAGTATAACCAAAAAAAATTTAAAAATAACTTCAAAAGATAAAACGACAAATGAACAAATATGAGAGAAAAGGTATCATGAAAAGTAAAATCGTAATTTGCATATTCTTATTAAGCATTACCATAGCGAGCCTTGGATGCAGTTCGCAGTCAGATGGGTCACAAGAGAGTTCTCAACTAAATGACACGAAAAATGAGATTGCTGGAGATCTCAAGGACATAGAAGGCACCTGGATGGGAAATTTAACAGCCCCAGGTGGATTGGAGTTAAGGATTGTGTTCAATATTTCTACTAATTCTGATGGGTCTATCAATGCCAGTATGGACAGCCCTGATCAGGGAGTAAGCGGCATACCTGTTGAAAGTGTTAGTTATAAGGATGGTAACCTGAACCTTGGAGTAAAATCCATAAAGGGAAGTTTTGAAGGGATATATAAGGAGAATAACAAAACCATAGAAGGAGAATGGAAGCAAGCAGGATCAGCTTTTCCACTTGTGCTTGAAAGGGTCGAGAAAGTTCCTGAAATGCACCGAGAACAGGACCCGGTAAAGCCTTATCCGTATACCGAAGAAGAAGTTGTTTATGAAAATAAAGAAGCAGGAGTAAAGCTGGCAGGAACGTTAACTCTTCCGCAGTCAGAGGGGCCTTTCCCGGCAGTCATACTCATAACGGGTTCAGGCCAGCAAAATCGTAATGAGGAAATTGCGGGTCATCGCCCGTTCCTTGTACTTTCAGACTATCTGACGCGACAGGGAATTGCCGTGCTTCGGGTCGATGATCGAGGTATTGGAGGTTCAACCGGAAACTTTTCACAGGCTACAACTGAGGACTTTGCTGGAGATGTACTCACAGGAGTTGAATACCTCAAAAATCGCAAGGAGATCGATCCAGGTCGAATTGGACTGATTGGACACAGCGAAGGAGGGCTGATTGCCCCTATGGTAGCAGTAAAGTCTCCTGATGTTGCATTCATTGTACTCATGGCTGGTCAGGGAATTACCGGGGAAGAGATTTCATACCTCCAGAGTGACCTGATTTACAGGGCAGAAGGGGTAGACAATGAAACCATCGCGCATAACGAAGCTCTGTTGAGAAGAATGTATTCTGTGGTAAAAGAAGAACAGAATAACACAGCAGCTGAGGAAAAGCTTCGGGAGATTCTAAAAGCCGAGATGGCAAATACAAGTGAGCAGAAAATAGAAAGTTCAGACCATTCCGAGGCTGTCATTGACGCTCAAGTAACAGCACTCACCTCGCCATGGATGCGCTTTTTCCTTACATATGATCCCAGGCCAACCTTAATGAAAGTCAAATGTCCTGTCTTGGCTATAAATGGAGAAAAAGACCTTCAGGTTCCGCCTGAAGAAAATCTCAAGGCTATAGATGAAGCTCTCAAGGCTGGAGGTAATAAAGACTATACAGTTAAAGAACTGCCAGGTCTCAACCATTTATTCCAGACCGCTAAAACAGGGTTTCCCTCAGAGTACTCAAAAATAGAAGAGACAATTTCTCCGGCTGCTCTGGAGATTATAGGGAACTGGATCTCGGAACATACACAGTGAAAATCAAAACAAGAAATTTAAAAAGTTATAGGGTGAAGGGAGAATAATAGTACTGTAAATGTATAGACATCTTTTTATTGTAACTTTTCCTTCCTCTTTTACGATATTGATTAATATTTATAATCTTTGTTTCTATTATGTAATTATTAATAACGATTTCTACTAAAATATATCTATCTATCTGTTATATATTGAGTATACAGGCAAAATATATCTTTAAATATCCTCTTACATATTTATAAAATTCGAAGTTGTTCTAAAATAGCTAGACAAAGGATTTACTTTCCACTGGCCACTAATAAAATAGGCAGATAATATTATTTAAAAGCCTATATTCCGTCTATTATTCTATATTTTAATTAAACAAAGATAATCAGAGTTTTTAAATAAATATATGACTTTAATAAAGCAGGTATGTGAAAAAAAGTATCATCCAGCAGGCTTTTTTGAATATAAGTAACTACATTAACTTTTTAGGAGATAAAACTTTCAGAAAAGGCCTTCATTTGGTTTTTAACTAACGAGAGATATAGTTACGTACAATTTGTAATATTATCATCTTTCAGTATATAAAATAAAGCATTATAAAGCTTTAAATTCCATTTTTGAGTTTTATAAAAGTACATAAAAAAAAGTAAGCTTATATATTAGTTTATCCAGTTAACTCCTGTTACGGATATTCTCAACAAATATAAGTATATCAGGAGGAAAAAAATGAATTTTAACAGAAAGTCAATATGGAAAATTACGGCATCTGTTTCTGTTATATTAATGTTATTGATATTAGGGATTTCTTCAGCTTCGGCATGTCCAGCCAAATCTACTGCCGAATCTACTGACTATAATTATACATATGTCTCATCCCATAGCAACTGCGACAACGCCGAGTGTGAAGGAAACTGCTGTGATGAGTGTGCAGATGTTTGTGGCCA
>NZ_LZPK01000066.1:0-5008 GCF_001729375.1 Methanosarcina sp. A14
AATATCCTGGTTTGAAAGTGCTATGAAAATTAGAAGAGTGGCAGTGACAGAATACTTAAGGAATCCCCAATACACGTTAAATTAATTCAAATATTTGAAAGTTTGGAAAAAACAATATGCTAGGAGCCAACTGCGTAACTCCTATTGTGTGATATCTGTCTCATTATGAAATGATATTTGACTTAATATGCTATCCAAATGTTCCGGCAAATTTTGTAGGCAAATTCTATAACATCTTTCATAATTCTACAATATCTTTTATATAATATATTTAAAGTGCTAAAATTATGTCTCCTAAAATTGAAATGTTTGTTGAGAGATTTAGTTCTGTGAAATTTCTCTTAAGGACCAGTATAGTTCATTCAACAAGTAAAAAATTTTCCAATCTGATTGTGAATGAAACTGAATTCAAAACTAAAAAGACCATTCTTTCCAGCACGCCTTATTTTATAAAAGTAGAATCCACTCCAAATTGTTTCCTTAAATGTCCAAAATGTTGTCATGGTAGAGGAGAATTAAAAAACGAAGACAATGAAAAAATGATTCTAACGCTTGATAATTTCAAGAAAATTATAGATCCATTTGCTGACAACATTTTCGGCGTAAATCTTAGCCATCGTGGGGAGCCACTGCTTAATCCATATTTGTTCCAGATAATTGCTTATTGTCATGAAAGAAATATTGGAACAATATTCCCTACTTCTTTCTCTATGAAACTTTCTCAGAAACAGCTTGAGCAAATAGTTACTTGCGGATTGGATCACCTTATTGTCTCTATAGATGGTATTACACAGGATGTTTATGAAAAATACAGGCGGGGAGGAGATTTAAATCTCGTTTTGAAAAATGCCTCTGCTTTAATAAATATAAAAAATAAGTTAACTTCTAAAACTCCTTTCATTGAATTTAAATTTATTCTATTTGACCATAATTCTCATCAATTAAAGGATGCTGAGAAACTGTCCATTAATATGGGTTTTGATAAATTTACTGTAGTACTGGATAACTCGTCTCCCGATCTAGCTAAAATTCAAAGTCAAATTAAAGCTAAAAAGTCGGCTAAAAAGAAACCGTGTTATTGGCCGTGGAATAGCATGGTAGTATACTGGGATGGAACGGTTTCTCCGTGCTGCGGGGGACATTATAATATGGGAAATGCATTTGAAACTCCAATTGACTCAATCTGGAACAACGAAAGATATCAAGAATTGCGTTCTTCTTTCGCTGAACAAAAATCTGACAAATGGAAAATTTGTTGGCAAGACTGCTGGCCTCACTAAAGCAATCGTATTGGAGGCATTCTCAGGAAATCAATCCGTTCTAAATTCTCCTATTCTAAATTTTTCTGTGAATGACACTTGATTTTGTCCGAATTATAGTGAAACTCAGAGAGATTCATATCCTAAAGCGCGGATTCAAGCTCAGTTTCTAAAAATAGTCATCAACTTGACTCCGCACCAGATCAAAGCTCAAATTCACTTTTCCACAGTTTCCATTTCGGATTTTAAGTCCTTTTCCAATTCTACTTTTGCAAAGCTATAGCTTGTGGGAAGTTCCATGAAAAAGGCTGGTGTTGCATCAAGAGCAGCAGTTCCGTTCTCAAGCTCGAACTCAAGAACATGCCCACCTGCACTCCTGTTTTCAGTAATGAAATGAAGATGATATCCTGGAACATTGATACTGGTCACGTAGTCCGGTGTCCGGAAACCCACCAGTGTACCGCTTACATTTTCAAATTCGAAAACAGTCTGATTTGCGACAACATCCGCAAGTTTACGGTACGGTGGTTCCTGCTTTGGCAAGCTTTGTGCTCTCAGGTACGAAAAGTTTCCATCAATTTCAACAGCATAAAAGAAGTTTTCCGAAGGCAGGTTCAGGTCCAGGTACTGCTCAAGTTCTGTCAGGTTCATTGGCTTTTCAGGCCTAAGGGTTTTGTCGGTTTCAAAATAGGTAACCGTGGCAAATGGGATGGTCATATTTTCAGATATGGAATATGTAATCCCATCACTTTTTACCTAGTAATTTTAGAAAACAAACCGTTTAAAAATCTCCGAGTATCTGCAATACGATTCTTCTTACTTTTTCAATCCTGTCAAAGTTAATGTACACAATCTGCTGCCAGGTTCCAAGAGTAAGGTCTTTTTCAATAAAAGGCACTGTAAGGCTCGGGCCGATAAGCATAGCTCTTAGATGCGAGCCTCCATTATAATCTCCCCAGGTTTTGTGATGGTGATAGTCCCTGTCAAGAGGAATTAGCTGATCAAGCGTTTCAGAGACATCTTTTGAGAGATTAGGCTCAAATTCCATTGTAGTTATTGCTCCGGTTGACCCAATACAAAAGATCGTAACCGTTCCGTTTCTTATTTTTGATTTTTTTACTTCTTCTGAGATTATTTCGGTTATATCAACAATTCCACAGTCCTCTTTTCCGGTTACTGAGATTTCTCTTGTTTCCACAGGCATGAAAAGATCATTGATGAGTCGTATTGATAAATTTTTCTAAGTATCTGAGAAATCTCCTTTTAGTCTTGCTACTGCTGCACTGCTTCTAAAGAGTAGAATCGATGCAAAAATCAGGAAAGAGTATGGGGAGATACATTTTCAGATTCTATAATGCCAATTACCTTAACTTTTATTATTGAAGGTAATTTGGCGGCCCTCTTTGGTTTCACTGCTCGAGCTGGTTCCACTGGCATGATTGGTCTCATTATCCTTGGCCTCATTATCATTGCTGGTTTCATTATTCTGGCTGGTTTTGAGAGCCTGGCTGGCCTCGAGAGCCTGACTGTTTTCGAGAGCCTGACTGTTTTCGAGAGTCTGGCTTGTTCCACTTCCCTCGTGGGCTCCAAGGTCTAATTGACCATCGGGATAGCCTTCATCATAGCCGTGTATGTAACCTTCATTATAGCTACTATTATCACCTAAGCCACCTTTGACATCATAATATTTGCCATTGAAAGCAGCCTGATAGCTGTCTCGGTAGCCATCTTGGTAGCCGTGCCGGTAGTCGGGAGAACTCATGCTCGGTATTATTACTCCTAATATCAAAGCTAGTACGACAAAGACTGCCAGTAAAACTCCGCCTACTTTAATCCAGTTTTTATTATTCGGTTCGTTTATCAATCAACTTTCCCTCGGCAGATTATTAGTAATAGACATTCACATATCAAATAACATTAACTAGTTAAATAATATTAATTAGTTAAATAATATTAATTAGTTAAATAATATTAATTAGTTAAATAATATTAAGTAGTTAAATAATATTAAGTAGTTAAATAATATTAAGTAGTTAAATAATATTAAGATTATGTCAATTCCGGGCAAAGTCTTTTATATCATATGCAGAAAATTTACACGTCGTTTAAAAGTCTGATTAAGAGCTAGTGTCCAGAATATTTATTTTTAGTCTTTATATAATTATGAAAGGGACTAGAGATGATGTATTGTCTTAATATTAACGCTCAATAATTAAATTGCCATGACAGTAGTTTGTTTTGTGTTAATTCTTAACGTGTATATTTCTTTTGATTTTATTCTCTCAATCAGTTATTTATGCCTGGTTAAATCTTATTTTTTAATAGGAGTTTTGACATAAGATCATACTGGTAATTTTGATCTGGAACTCCAGGCCATCAGATAAAGTTATCAGTGACGGCTATATACTTTTAATATCTGGTGATAAGTCCCGACTAGTATTAAATTATATAGGTAGTAATTATTTACAACACATTATAATCTGTCAAATATTTTTATCCTGAATAATGTAATAGTGTAAAAATATATTCTGAATAATGTCCTTCAGGCTTCAAATTCTGAAATTAACTCATGAAATAGCTTAATTAATTCTAATTAAATTATCCTGTATATGAATTTTTATTTTTTTGTTGCATAGTTATGACAAAAGTACCTGTAGCAAATGTCTTAAAGAGCAATATCTACCCTATATTTTGGTCCTTAATTCAAAAAATATAGAATCCATATTTAAGGGGTTAAAATACCTTTGGTTTTGGGCGAAAAGATATTATGCCAGTACAGCAGGACTTTCTGCCAATATTTGCAGGATTCTATTCTACTTCTGCAGGATTCTATGTCAACAGCAAGACTCAAGGCGGGAGATATGAAATATATATGAAATATAGTACTGTTATTTTTGATTTTGATTATACATTAGCTGATGCAACGAGTGGTATTGTTTCAAGTTTCAACTATGCCTTTAGCAAGCTGGACATTCCCTGCTTTGATCATGAAAGTATAAAAAGAACTGTTGGATTACCACTCGACAGAGCATTTATTCAGCTAACAAACAACGAAAACAAAGTTTTGATAGATCGTTTTCTAAGCTTGTTTCGGGAAAAGGCTAACGAGGTAATGTCCAGAGAGACAATGTTGTATGCTGACACAGTAAATACATTAGAACGATTAAAACAGAATGGGCTCAATACAGGTATCGTAACCACAAAACATCATTTTCGAATAGTTGAGACTCTAAACCAGTACGGGGTTCTGGATTTAATAGATATTATTGTTGGAGGAGAGGATGTTAAAGTCCCCAAACCGTCTCCAGAAGGATTATTGCTTGCAATTGACAGCCTCAACGCACAACTTGATAATGTGTTGTATATTGGAGATAGTCTGATTGATGCTAAAACGGCCCTGGCAGCAAATGTTGATTTTGCGGCCGTGACCACAGGAACGACAACGGAAACTGACTTTTCACGATATCCGTATGTAAAGATAGTAAAAAGTTTATCCGAACTTTTTAGCGAGTAAAGACTATTTCTTTTATTTTTAGATTCTCAGCGTGTACTTAACTTGACTATATCACATTACAAGGTAAAGCGTCATCATTAGACCTCGTATGCCAAAGATATCATTAGTAGTGAAATCGCTAACAGCGATTGAAGTAACTGTCTAATCTGACAAAGTCAAGTTATATAAAAATAGAAAACATTGTTTCGAATCTGAGGTTCTATTGTTAGAAGACACTTTTTATTGAGACAAGTTT